>DASXHG010000050.1:0-4486 GCA_036488625.1 Solirubrobacteraceae bacterium
ACACCCGCCTCGATCATCGGCGAGGCGTCGGCTTCGCGGCCTCGCCAGACGGCGAGTGCCAGCGCATCGTAGGGTACGAAGTGTCTTCCGGTCGCCTCGGCGACAGCCGCCACTTCTTCAACCAGCGACGCGGCCGCCACGAGCTCCCCAGCGAGCAGATGCAGACCGATGCGGCCCCGGAGGGCGATGAAGAGCACGGCGAGGGCGCCGGCATCACGCGCGAGCTGGACCTGGCGGGTGGAGAGGAGTTCCCAGCTCTCGTCGTCCCACAGGTCCATCGCGACGCGGCAGGCGAGCGCGAGCCAACGAAGATCTTCCTCCTGGGCGACGTCATCGCCGCGGAAGGCGCTCACCGCCCGCCTGAGCATGGGGACCCCCGCAGCGTCTCCTTCGGTAATCATCACGGCCAAGCCGTCCAAGAAGAGATCCGCCATGCGCGGCGGCTCCGGCGCCGGGCGCGCGGCCCGTGCTGCCCTGGCAACCTCCAGCACACCACCGCCGCCTCCGGCCAGACGACCGGCGACCAGAGCCGCCGACAACGCCTCCAGGTACGTTTCGCGGGCGAGTTTGACGTCGAGCGGCTCAAGTCGTCTGGCGGCCTTAAGCAGCAGCGGGGGTGCGTCGCGGCCGTAGCTCACGACGAACGCGATCTGGGCCCGTAAGAGGTCGACGCGTGCGTGCTGGAGCTCGTCGAGCGGTCCCGACTCCGCGATGCTGACCAGTTCGAGCGCGGCGTCGAACGCGCCGGCCTGGTGCTTGGCCTCAGCGGCGGCGAGCGCGCGCTCGGCCCGGCGCGCGGGCTTGAGCGTCAGCGCGGCCGCCCTCTCCAAGAACGCGGCTGCCGCCGCCAATCCACCACGCGCCTGAGCCCGGCCCGCCGAGCGCTCCAGCTCCGAGGCGACTCCCTCGTCTGGGCCCGGAGACGCGGCGGCAAGGTGCCAAGCGCGTCGATCCGGATCGACTTCGCCGTCGGTAGCGTCGGCCAGCGCGCGATGTACTGCCCGCCGCTCCTCAGGCGACGCGGACCGATACACCGCCGAACGGACCAACGGATGACGAAATGTCACCTGGGTCCCGATCGAAAGCAACCCGTCTGTATTCACCGCCGCCTCGACTCCGATCCCGAGCCGCCGGGCCGCATGCCATACCAGGATCGGGTCGCCTATTGGCTCCGCCGCGGCGACCAACAACAGCCGCTGGGTCTCCGCCGCCAGACCCGCCAGCCGTCTGTGAAAGCTGTCCTCGATCCGCCCCGAGAGCCCTGGGGCGTCCAACAAGCCGAATCCGCCCGCCAGGTCAGCCGACGTCAACCCGCGCGGCAACTCCAACAATGCCAGCGGATTACCCCGAGTTTCAGCCACAAGCCGCTCCCGCAGCTGCTCATCCAGCGGAACCCCGAGCGCTGAACCCAATAAGGCCCTCGCATCGCGGCTTGACAGGCCCTCGATGGCCAACTCCGGCAACCCCGCGAGTTCATCGCTCGGCTCACGGGTGACGAACACCAACGCGACCGACTCCGCAAACAGGCGCCGCGCGACGAACACAAGCGCCTGCGCCGAGGCCCGATCGAGCCAGTGCGCGTCATCAACGACACACAAAAGCGGCTGTTCCTCGGCCGCGTCCGCGAACAGGCTCAGCACCGCCAAGCCGACCAGAAACCGATCCGGGGCGGCCCCTGAACGCAACCCGAACGCCACCTCGAGCGCGTCCTGCTGAGGGGCAGGAATCCGGTCCAGCCGATCCAGCATCGGCCCCCACAATTGATGCAGGGCCGCGAACGGAAGCTCCATCTCCGACTGAACACCGACCGTCCGCATGACCCGGAACCCCGACGCGGACCGGGTTGTGGACTCCATCAGGGCCGTCTTACCAACCCCTGCCTCACCCGACACCACAAGCACACGGCTCTGCCCGCCGCGCACCCCCTGGAGCAGCCGCTCCAGCGCCTCGCGCTCGACGCGCCGGCCGTGCAACACCTCCGCCGGCCCCTCAGAAACCATGCAACGCCGACCATACCGCGCCCCCAGTCCGACGGCATCGGCGACTACGAGGTCTCCGAGGACGCTGGATGACAGCGCCTCCCGGGCCAACGGGACCGGAATCAGCGGTCCGGCTGCCGGCCTACCTCCGCACGCGCAGCGACACCGGTGCCGAGCAGCAGCCCGATCGCGGCCAGGTAGCAGGTGAACAGAACACCGGCGAGCAATAGAAACAGCTCGACGGGAGTCCTCCCGGCCACGAGGCGCAGGTAGTAACCGGCGGCAGCCGGGGTGATGTTGAGAATCAGGGCGCTTACCGCCGCGCCCGTCCACGCCGCGCGCCATCGCAGGGCCTCGCCGGAGAGCGCGCGAAACACGGCGCCGCAGAGCAACGTGGTCAAGGCGAGCGAGATCAGCGGAACGGCCACGCGGACCACCGTCGGGTTGATGTGCAGGCGTCCGACGAGGTTGGTGCCGGCCGTGGCCACGGCCACCATCAGGATGGTCACCACGGTCACCACCGCGGCGAGGCCAAGATTGCGGAGCTTGCCGCGCACGACTCCTTCGCTCGGGCGCGCGAGCAGACGCAGTAGACAGCGCTCGATCACGCCCACCGCTCCCGAACTGACCCACAGCATCCCGATGATTGATCCTGCGATCAAAAGCGGCGATTGCTGCTTGGTCCGCAGGATCAGAAGGACGAGCTGATCGCGGATGTCCTTGGGCAATACCTTGGAGATACGCACCGACAGCTCCTGGGCCTTGGCGTAGTCGCCCAGAACGACCGCAGCCAGCGCCGTGATGCCAAGTGCCAGTGGCACGAGTGACGAGAGGAGGAACCAGGCGAGCGCTGGGACGTCGTTGGCCACTCCGGAGTCCCAATACAGACCGACCAGCTCACGCGCGACGCGCCGGAGGCGAGAGACCATCGTCGCTAGCGGAGAATGTTCACGGCCCGCGCCGCCACCAACAGCACCGTTATGGCCGAGATTGACGACTCCGCGAGCATCATCATCTTGACCCGTCTGGTCAGCGGCAACACGTCGGTGGGACTGAAGGCGATGGAATTGGTGAAGGAGACGTACACGTAGTCGACCAGCCGCGGGTGCCAACCCGGTTCGGCGAGCCCCGGGTTGTCATCCTGCGGGAACTGGAAGTCGTGCGTCGGCGGATTGGGCTCGCGGCGGCGGGCCGGCCCACCGCGGTCAAACTCCCAGAACAGCAGCCCGAACGTGATCACGTTTGTGCCCCAGATCGTGCCGCCCTTCAGGAGCAGCTCACCGCCGCTCTTCTCGTGCCCACTCAACAGCGATGCGATCAGCGCGACAAGTGCGAAGGCGTTGGCTGCGGTGATCACGCCGACGAGCGCGAGTGCGACCTTTCGGCGAAGTCCCATCTGCTCGAGACGATGCCGGGGCAAAGACCAGGACAGGACCAGCAACAGGGCCGCCTCGGGAGCCACCGCGATCAGCCAGACCCATCCCTGTAGACCGATAATGGTCCAGCCGGCTCCGAGACTCACCACCGCGAGCGTCGTCTGGAGTCCGATCACGAGCAGGACACCAAACGTCGCCTCGAACCTGGATTCGACCTCCTCCTCGTGCAGATCCGCCGTGCTCATCTCACGATTGTCAACGATCCGCTGAAGGGTCACCCGAGGAGCGTAAGCGCCTGCCTGAACCGCGCCGACAGACGCGGTTGAGCGTCACGTGACAGTCGTGGGGTTACCGGAGCTCTGAAGACGCTGGAGGCGCTTAGTGGCGGTGGCCTCGTGGGCGGGCATCAGGTCGGCTCGGGAGATCTCCGCCACATGGGGGGCGATGGCGCGCACCCCCTCGTCGGAGTCGATGCGCTGATAGGTGAGCGTCTTGAGAAACTTGGCGACCGACAGCCCGCCGGTGTAGCGGGCGGCGCGGCCCGTGGGCAGCGTGTGGTTGGTGCCGATCGCCTTGTCGGAAAATGCGACGGTGGCGCGAGGGCCGAGGAACAGCGAGCCGTAGTTTCGTAACCGTTCGAGGTACCAGGCGTCGTCGCTCGTGTGGACCTCGAGGTGTTCAGTGGCGACGTCGTCCGCAAGCGCGGCGGCGTGATCGCGATCGGCGGCGAGGATCACCTGACCGTAATCGGTCCACGCCTTGCGCGGCGTGTCTGCGGCACCCTGTGCGCGGCGGTCGAGCTCGTCGAGCTGGCGGCTCACTTCGGCGATCACCGCGCGGCCAAGCGCGTCGGAGGTGGTGATCAGAACCGCCGGCGAGGTCGGGCCGTGCTCGGCCTGAGCGAGCAGGTCGGCGGCGACCAGCTCGGGGTCGGCGCTGTCGTCGGCGATCACGGCCACCTCGGAGGGTCCGGCGAGCAGGTCGATACCGACGCGACCGAACAGCTGGCGCTTGGCCTCGGCCACGAACGCGTTGCCCGGTCCGACAATCATGTCGACCGGGTGAGCAGGATCGATGTCGCCGAGAAGCCCAAACGCCATCGCCGCCAGGGCCTGGACGCCGCCGAGCGCG
>DASXHG010000005.1:0-4074 GCA_036488625.1 Solirubrobacteraceae bacterium
CGAGGTCGTGCAGGGTGAAGCCGTCGTGGGCGGTGATGAAGTTGATGGAGGCGAACGGCTCGCGCCCGTCCGACTCGTACAGGTCGGCCGAGCCCGACAGCCGCGAGGCGAAGTCGCCGACGCTCGCGCTGGCGCGCCAGAAGTCGCGCATCGTGTCCCGGTAGACGCCGTTCCACTCCGACCACAGGATCGGGAAGTTGCCGACCTGATAGCCGCCCGGACCGACATCCCACGGCTCTGCGATCAGCTTGACCTGGGAGAGGACCGGGTCCTGATGGATGGTGTCGAAGAAGGCCGAGAGCCGGTCGACGTCGTAGAGCTCGCGGGCCAGGGCCGAGGCGAGGTCGAAGCGGAAGCCATCGACGTGACACTCGGTCACGAAGTAGCGCAGCGAGTCCATGATCATCCGCAGCACGCTCGGGTGAACCGGGTTGAGCGAGTTGCCCGTCCCGGTGAAGTCCATGTAGTGGCGCAGGTCGCCGGGGACCAGGCGGTAGTAGGAGGAGTTGTCGACGCCCTTGAAGCAGAGCATCGGACCGAGGTGGTTGCCCTCCGCGGTGTGGTTGTAGACCACGTCGAGGATCACCTCGATGCCGTGCTGGTGCAGGGCCTTGACCATGCCCTTGAACTCCAGCACCTGATTACCGCGTCGGCCGGTGGCCGCGTATTCGGAATAGGGAGCGAAGAACCCGATCGTCGAGTAGCCCCAGTAGTTGGTCAGGCCGCGCTCGGATAAGAATGACTCGTCGCAAATGTGGTGAACCGGGAGCAGCTCGACGGCGGTCACGCCGAGGTCCTTCAGGTACTCGATGGCCGGGTCGGAGGCCAGGCCGGCGTAGGTGCCGCGCAGGTCCTCCCGGACGTCGGGATGGCGCATCGTGAAGCCCTTGACGTGGGTCTCGTAGATGATCGTGTCCGCGAACGGAATCCGCGGCGGCCGATCGCCCTCCCAGTCGAAGTCGTCATCGATGACCACCGACTTGGGAACGACGTAGGAATCATCCTCGTCGTCGGGCTCGAAGTCGGCGTCCTCCTCACCGTTGGGTACGTAGGGCAGGATGTTGGCGTCGCGCTCCCAGCGGACGACGCCCTCGATCGCCTTCGCATACGGGTCCAGCAGCAGCTTGGCGGGGTTGAAGCGATGCCCCTCGTCGGGTGCGTACGGGCCTCTGACCCGGTAGCCGTAGCGCTGGCCGGGGCCGACGCCGGGCAGATAACAGTGCCAGTTCAGGGCGCGATTACCGGTGACGTCGATCCGCGTCTCCTCGCCGCCCTCGTCGAACAGGCACAACTCGACACCCTCCGCGTTCTCGGAGAAGATCGAGAAGTTGGTGCCCTCGCCGTCCCAGTTGGCACCAAGCGGAAACGGCCGTCCCGGCCAGACCTCGGTCATCTTATGAGTGCTCCAGACATGGGCGGCAGGGTCAGGGATCCGTTGTGGAGACGGGCATCGGCATGCGTGGCCAGCTCGACACCTTGGCCGCCGCAGGCCAGCTCCAGTGAACCGGAGCCGAAGTTGCAGAGCAGCTCATACCCGCCGCGGAGCATCCGCAGCCACAGGGCGGCCTCGTCAAATTCGATCTTGTCCGCCTCGGCCGGACCGATCCGACGCCGCGCGGCGATCAGCTCGGAGTACAGGCGCGCGATGCCCGGGTCCTCGCTGCGGGTCAGCTTGGAGCGCTCGAAGGTGGCCCGATCCTCGGGATCGGGGATCTCCCCGCCGAACTGGGCGAAGGAGGCAAACTCCCGCCGCCGTCCCTCCCGCGTGGCCACGGCGATCTCCTGATCGATGTGGTCCGAGAAGAACTGAAACGGAGCCAGCTCGCCGTACTCCTCGCCCATGAACAGCTGCGGCGTGAACGGCGAGAGCAGCGTGCAGAAGGCGGCCAGCGGCCGGGCGGAGGCCGGGAGGCGATCGCCGTAGGCCCGGTTGCCGACCTGATCGTGGTTCTGGGCGAAGACGACGAAGCGCTGCACGGGGACGTCGTCGGCCGGGGCGCCGAACCGGCGGCGGCGAAACGGCGAGTAGTTGCCGTCGTCGACATGCGGGCGGTGAAACGCCTTGGCCAGCTGTCGCAGGTGGCCGAAGTCCGCGTAGTACCCGTCGCGCTCCTCGGTGATCACGGTCCGCAGCGCGTGGTGAAAGTCATCTGCCCACTCGGCGTCGCAGTTGTAGCCCCCGCGCTCCACGGGGCGCATCACCTTGGGGTCGTTGAGCCCGGACTCGGCGATGACCAGCGCGTTGGGGTTGATGGCGTGCACCCGTCGTGCTACGGCGGCGACGATGTGCTCGGCGCTGGAGTCAAAGATGGCGTGGATCGCGTCGAGGCGCAGACCGTCGATTCCATAGTCGCGAATCCAGCCTTCGGCACTCTGAACCACCCATTCCCGGACCGGGTCGCAATCGGCGTCGTCGTAGTTGATGGCCTTCCCCCACGGGGTCTCGTACTTGGCCGTGAAGTACGGCCCGTAGGCCTCCATCGCCGTCACGCCGGAGGCGCCGAGGTGGTTGTAGACGACGTCGAGGATTACGGCCAGACCGGCGTCGTGAGCGGCGGCGATCAACCGTGACAGGCCCTCGGGTCCGCCGTACGAGGACTGGGCAGAGCTGATGTAGACGCCGTCGTAACCCCAGCCGCGGGCGCCGGGAAACTCGGCCACGGGCATGATCTCGATCGCGGTCACGCCCAGCAGGGCCAGGCCGGCCAGGTGGGGGATCGCGCCGTCGAAGGTGCCCTCGTCACTGAAGGTGCCGATATGCAGCTCGTAGATGACCAGATCCGCCTGAGCGGGCGGCGTGAACGCGACTGGAGCCGGGACCAGCGGAGCGACCCGGGAGGGGCCGCGGAGCCCTTCGGGTTGCCAGCGCGAACACGGATCGGGCAACGCTTCCTCGTCGACGACGAAGCGGTAATCGGTGCCCGGGCCGACCGACGCCACCGTCTCATAGACGCCATAGCCGGCATCGTCGAGCGAGACCTCGCGGTCCCCGATCGCCAGTGCGATGCGCTGTGCCCGCGGCGCCCAGACTCGGAACTCGGTCCGGCCGCCGTCCAGCGGCCGGGCGCCAAGCGGGCGTTCCCAGGGGTACTCGGCGCCGGCGGCCTCGGACCCCCTGAGCGACCCGCTACTCATCCGGCACGAGCCACACTGCCGCCAGTGGCGGAAGCGTCAACTCGGCCGAGAAGGGCTGCCCGTGCCAACCGATGGGCTCCGGCTGCACGCCGCCCAGGTTGCCGACATCACTCCCGCCGTAGAAGGACGAGTCAGTGTTGATCGCTTCGCGCCAGCGGCTCGAGCGCGGCAGCCCCAGCCGGTAGTTCTGGCGTGGCACCGGGGACAGGTTAGCCACGAATACCGCCGTCCGCTCCCCGTCCTTGGACAGCCGGGCGAAGGCCACGATGTTGTTGTCGGCGTCGTTGGGCTCGAGCCAGTAGAAGCCGGCCGGATCGGAGTCGACCTCCCACAGGGCCGGCTCCTCCAGGTACAGCCGGTTGAGATCCCTGATCAGCGCCTGCACGCCGGCGTGAGCCGGATCCTCGAGCAGGTGCCAGTCGAGCGAGCGCTCATGGCTCCACTCGGTCTTCTGGGCCAGCTCGGAGCCCATGAACAAAAGCTTCTTGCCCGGGTGAGCCCACATGTAGGCGTACAGCGCTCGCAGGTTGGCCAGCTTCTGCCACGGGTCTGAGCCCGACATCTTGGTATAGAGCGACCCCTTGCCGTGGACGACCTCGTCGTGTGAAAGCGGGAGGACGAAGTTCTCGCTGAAGGCATACAGGAGGCTGAAGGTGAGCTGGTGGTGGGAGTAGCGCCTGAAGACGGGGTCCTTGGAGAAGTACTCGAGCGTGTCGTGCATCCAGCCCATGTTCCATTTGAAGCCGAAGCCGAGCCCGCCGAGGTATGTCGGCCGCGACACGCCGGGCCACGCGGTCGACTCCTCCGCCGCCGAGATCACACCCGGCTCGCGCGCGTGCGCGAGCTCGTTCAGCGTCTTCAGGAACGCAACCGCCTCGAGATCTTCGCGGCCGCCGAAGCGGTTCGGCATCCAGCCGCCCTCGGGTCGCGAGTAGTCGA
>DASXHG010000138.1:0-2571 GCA_036488625.1 Solirubrobacteraceae bacterium
AGTTCCGCGTCCTCGCCATCCTCGGCCAAGAGCTCGCGGGCGCCCTCGAGGTCGTCGGCGGTGCGTCGATATTCGGCGCCGAGCTTGGCCGCCGGCTCCAGTTCGCGGTAGGCGCGGCTGGCGGCCTCGAACCGTTCCCGGTCACCGATGACGACCGGGTCCGACAGCTCGCGTTCGAGCTCGCCGAAGCGGCTTTCGAGCTGGGCAACCAGGTCGTAGATCATGTCGCGAGTGTAGGAGCCCGCCCCGGACTGGGGACGGGCTGCCACACCGCGAAGCTTCTACTTATCCGGGTTGACGGCGTCCTTCACCTTGTCGGCGGCGTCGCCGACGGCGTTCTTGATCCCGCCCTGCGCGCGGTCGACCTTGCCCTCGTTCTTGAGGCTCTGGTCACCGGTCAGGTCGCCGGCGGCTTCCTTGACGCGGCCCTTGCCCTTGTCGAAAGTCCCGCTGTTGTCATCAGACATGTCTTCTCCTTTGGACGACTGACGGACCTATCTCATCCATACCCGCCGTCAGCCGACTCGAAAAACGTTGGCTAGGCGACGACCTCGACGCCCAGCAGGTCGTCAGCCGTGCTCTCGCCGGGGGTCTCGAGAGCCAGAACCGCCTCGAGCGCCGCGATCGACACCGCGAGCTGGTCGAGGTCGGGCTCACGGGTGGTGAGGCGCTGGAGCTGCAGCCCCGGATACATGATCCACTGGACCCAGCGGCGCGAGCGGTTGCGGCCCGCCCACTTGATGACCTCGAACGACAGCCCGGCGATCAGGGGCACCCCGAGGATGCGGGTCAGGACCAGGATCCACCACGCGGGCAGGCCCACGGGGGCGAACACGAAGATGGCCATGATCATCACGATGAGCAAAAAGCTCGTCCCGCAGCGGGGGTGTAGACGCGAGTAGAGCTGGGCCCGCTCGGGCGTGAGCTCGTCCTCGGCCTCGTAGGCGGAGATGACCTTGTGCTCGGCGCCGTGGTACTGGAATACGCGCCGCAGGTCGGGCACCCGCGACAAAAGGACGAGATAGCCGAGGAAGATCGAGGTCCGCAGGACTCCCTCGACGAGCCAGAACAGGACCGAGGACCCGAGTTGGTCCTTGACCAGGCTGGTCAGGCCCACCGGGACGACGAAGAACAGCCCGATCGCGAATACGACCGAGACGATGATGGTCCCCAGCCAGGCGCCCCCGGAGATCTCCTCCTCTTCACCCGGGAGCTGGGCGCTGGCCGAGATGCTGAGCGCGCGCAGGCCGATGCCGAGTGATTCGATCAGGGCGGCAACGCCGCGGATCACCGGCAACCGGTAGACCCGGCGGCGCCGACCGGCCGGGTTCAGCGGAAACGAGCGAACGGCGATGTTGCCGACCACGGGAGCGGCGTCGGCCGCAACCGGTGCCGGCGACTCAACCGAAGCGACGGACGCGCCATCGAGAGCCTCGGGCAGCGGCTCGCGCACGGCCACGGCCCAGTTGCGCACGCCGCGCATCATCACGCCCTCGAGGACGGCCTGGCCGCCCACGGGTGCGTCCCGGACGGCGGTCAGTGGTTGATCGCCGCCCGTACGCATCAGCTTGCGAGGGAGGTGCTAGGCCGCGGGAGTGCGGGACGACCGGCGCCCCTTGGCCACGCGGCGCTGGAAGCGCTCCACCCGGCCCCCGGTGTCGACCAGCTTCTGGCGCCCGGTGTAGAACGGATGGCACGCGGAGCAGATCTCGACGTGGATCTCCGACTGCGTGGAGCGGGTCGTGAATTCGTTGCCACAGGTGCAGCGCACGTGGGCCTCGACGTAATTGGGATGGATTTCAGTCTTCATGGTCCAGTTAAGGATAGCCGCTGGCCAACCACCGCTCAGGACGGGCAGACCGCGGTCAGGACGTTGTTGGACCGGTTCAGATCGTCGACCTGATGGGCCGAATCAGCGGTGATCGTCGGCGCCGTGCTCGCGCTGCAGACCGGCCCGGTGAAGGTCATGGTCCGGGAGGTGTGAGCACGCAGCAGCGCCACGGTGTGTGTCGTGGGCGCTGACCCGTCGCCGGGCGCGAACAGGACGTCGAACGGGCCGGCGGCGCTGTTACCCGCGTTGGCGATCAGGGCCGTGTACAGGTCGCGATCGGGTTGGCCGGGTGACGCGCTGACGTCGATCGTGCGCAGCTGGAGGTCGGGCCGCAGTTCGGGCTGCACGCAGCGCCGGCTGTAGCGGGTCGTGATGCCCAGGGTCCGGCCGTGATCACCCTCCCAGCGGTAGCGGACCCGGAAGCGGTAGACGGCCGGGGCGCGCACGGCAACGACGGACTTCTGCAGATTCCAGACGTCACCCGGAAGCTGACCCAGAGTGGGATTGCCGGGGTGGATCCAGAGCCCCAGATCACCGGCGTGCAGTGGCTTGGTGACCGTCCCGGAGCCGTGGGAGACCAGCAGGTCGAACTTGATCGCCATGTGCTGGGTCCCGCTCAGGGGCCGCATCACCGCCGTCACCGCGACGCTCCGGTTGACCGGATCCATCGCCTTCTGGCAGCTGAAGGCGCGCAGGTCGGCCCGCGGGAGATTCGTGCCCAGTACGGATACCGGAATCAG
>DASXHG010000187.1:0-8628 GCA_036488625.1 Solirubrobacteraceae bacterium
CGATCAGGGCGGTGACACCGTCTCCGAGGGCCAGGCCTACGCGATGCTGGTCAGCGTCGCCCTCCACGACCGGGCGCGCTTTGCCGCTGCCTGGAGCTGGACGCAGCGCCATCTGCAGCGTCCCGACGGACTTCTTGCCTCGCACCTGGCCGACGGCAGCATCATGGACTCCAACCCGGCCTCCGACGCCGACCTGGACGCCGCCCGGGCGCTGGCCATCGCCGCCGTCCGCTTCGGGCAGCCCGCCTATAAGAGCGCCGCTCAAACGCTGGCCCGCGCGATCCTCGCCCGCGAGACGATCACCACCCCGCACGGGCGCGTACTCCTGGCCGGCCCCTGGGCGCAGTCCGGACGCGTTGTCGATCCGAGCTACTTCAGCCCCGCCGCCTACGCGACGCTGGCCGGCGTCGACCGCGGCCAGGCCCGTGAGTGGGCGGCCCTGGCGGCCGGCGACCGCGCGGCCCTGGCCTCGGTGGTCAGGGGTAACCGCCTGCCGCCCGACTGGGCGCGCCTCACGAGCGCCGGCACGCTCGTCCCCATCGGCGCCCCCAGCCAGCCGGGTCAGACCCCGCGCTACTCGTTCGACGCCGTCCGCGTCCCGGTCCGCTACGCATCCGCGTGCTCGGCCGCCGACCGCGGCATCGCCGCCGGCCTGTGGCCGACTCTGCAGCAGGCCGGCTCTCCCCCGCCGTACTCGCTGACGCTGACCGGTGGCGCACTGGCCACGAGCTCGCATCCGGTGGCGCTGGTCTCGGTGGCGGCCGCCGCCTCGGCCTACGGCCGCACCAGCGACGCCCTGCGCCTGCTCACCCAGGCCGACCGGCTCGATCGCCGCTTCCCGACCTACTACGGGGCGGCGTGGAACGCACTCGGCCGGATCATGCTCACCACCGACTGGCTGCCCGGAGCCTGCGCGCCGGGCGGCATGTAGACCACGGCAGGCAGCCCACCGCAGGCTCAGGCAAGCGCCGCCTCGACCCGCTCCAACAGCTGACCGCGGACCAGGGCCGCGTCGGTCAGGCGCTCCACGTCGACCCCCAGCGGCCGGTCGTCGTCGAGCGGGGAGACGAGCTCGCGGACGAGCAGGTATGCGGCCTGGGTGCCGGCGCCCAGGCGGACGGGCTCGCGCAGCTCAAGAGCCTGGCAGGCGACCACCAACTCGATCGCGATCAACCGCCGCACCCGGTCGAGCTGGTCACGGACGCGCAGAGCGGCCTGGGTGGCGCCGGTCGAGTCATCCTCGACCCCGTCGGCTCCTACACCGGACAAGATTGCCAGCGGCGCCGCGGCGTGACGGATCTCGAGCACCAGGGCCTGCGCGGTCTTGCCCAGCGGCGCGACACCGGACCGGGTCGGGTCCCCGGAGACCAGGCTCGGCGGCAGTCCGCTCACCCGTTCGGCCCGCAACCGCGCGCCGCGCTCGGCCAGCGGGGCGGCGATCTGAGCCAGGCCGATGGCCACCGCGTCAAGGGCCAGGGCCAGGGCCGGGACGTGGAAGTTCCCCGTCGACAGGACCTGCTCATCGGCGACCAGGACGACGGGGTTGTCGGCGGCGCCGTTCAGCTCCGGGCCGACGGCCGTGCGCAGCTGGTCAAGCGCGAACCGCAGCGACCCGTGCACCTGGCTCACGCAGCGAAAGCTGAGCGGATCCTGGAGGCGGCGGGCGGCCCCCGGCTCCAGCAGCGCGGCCCCGGCCAGCAGGCGGTGCAGCCCCTCCGCCGACCAGGCCTGGCCCGGCGCCGGACGCGCCGCGGTGACCCGCGGGTCGATCGGGCTCAGATTGGCGCGCAGCGCCTCCAGGGCCAGCGCCGCCGAGACCTGGGCCTCGGCCAGCGCCGCCTCGGCGTCCAGCAGCGCCAGCGCCGCCGTGCCGCTCGATACGGCCGAGCTCGAGCAGATGGCCAGCCCGTCCTTGGCCTCCAGCGGGATCGGGGCCAGGCCGGCGCGCTCCAGTGCCCGCCCGGCCGGGAGTCGCTCGCCCGCCAGATAAGCCTCCCCCTCCCCGATCAGCGCCAACCCGAGATGGGCGAGGAGACACAGGTCCGAGGCGCCGATCGAGCCGCTGGACGGGATCACGGCGTGGATGCCGGCGTTGAGCATCGCCGCCAGGCCGTCGGCGACCGCCGGGCTCGTGCCCGCGCCCCCCGCGCACAGCCCGTTCAGGCGCACCACCATCGCCGCCCTGACCACCTCCTCGGGCAGTGGCTCGCCGACCGCGGTCGCGCGACCGCGCAGGGTGCGCAATGAATATTCGCCGCCGTCAGCCCCGTCGACGGTCTCCACGACCCGTGAGCCGAGCCCGGTGGTCACGCCATAGATCGGCTCACCGCGGGCGGCAGCGGCGGCCAGGACTTCGTGCGCGGCCCGCATCCGCTTGGCCGCCTCGGGCGCGATCTCGACCCGGGCCCGGTTGCGGGCCACCATCAGCACCCCGGGGCCATCGAGCGTGCTCCCGGTGATACGGACGGACCCCTCCACAGCGGCGACAATACCGGCGGGGTTGGCGCGCGACCCCGGACCGCGCCGGTGTGCTTAGAGTCAGCCTGTGATGCCTACCGCGCCCTCTGCGTCTACGCCGGCCGGGCCCGTCATCCTCGACGGCGCCACGCTGACGCCCAAGGACGTGGCCGTGATCGCCCGCTACGGCGCGCGGGCTCAGCTGTCCGATGAGGCCCGGGCCCGCAACGACGCCGCCCGCCGCGCGCTCGAGGCGCTGCTCGAGCGCGGCGAGGAGCTCTACGGCGCCAGTACCGGGGTCGGCGCGCTGCGCAGCTACCGGGTGCCCGAGAGCGAGCGCGAGCACTACTCGCTCGCACTGCTGCGCAGTCACGCCTGCGGAGCCGGCCCCCCGTTGCCGGCCCAGGTGCTCCGGGCCGCCATGGCCACCCGTGCCAATCAGCTCGGAGCCGGCGGGGCGGGAGTGGCGCCGCAACTGCTCGACCGGCTGGTCGACATGCTCAACGCCGGCCTCGCCCCCTTCTCCCGCGAGCTCGGATCGCTCGGCACCGGTGACCTGACCAATCTGGCCGACATCGCGCTCGCCCTGGTCGGCGAGGGTCAGGTGTGGCGCGGTGACGAGCTTGTCGACGCCGGACCCGCCCTCTCGCAAGCCGGTCTGGAGCCGGCGCGCCTCGGGCCCCGCGACGGGCTGGCCTTCATGAGCTCCAACGCCGTCAGCATCGGGCGCGCCGCGCTCTTGATCGTCGACGCGCGACGGCTGCTCGACGCGTGGCTGTCGGTCGCCGCGCTGTCCTTCGAGGCCGCCGCTGCCGATCCCGTGGCCCTCGACGCGCGCATCCATTCCGCCCGGCACCGGCCCGGGCAGGCCGCGGTCGCGGCCCGGATGCGCGAGCTGCTGGCCGGGCTCGAGACACGCAGCCGCGACCCGGGACCACTGGCCATCCAGGACCCGTATCCGTTCCGCGCCCAGCCCCAGGTCGACGGCGCGGTGCACGATGCCCTGCTCGCCCTCGAGGACGTCGTCGGCCACGAGCTCAACTTCGCCGGCGAGAACGCGCTGATCGTGGCCGATGACGGCGTCGCCCTGGCCAACGGCAACCCGCACGCGGCGCCGCTGGCCAACGCGATCGATGGGCTCCGAACCGCGCTCGCCTCCTCGGCGGCGCTGATCGCCGCCCGCGTGAGCACGCTGCTCGACGCCGGGCTGACCGGGCTGCCCCCGTTTTTGGCCCGCCACCCCGGACCCGAGTCCGGAGCTCTGGTCCTGGAGTACACCGCCCACGCCGCCGTGGCCGAAGTCCGCTCGCTGGTCACCCCGGTCGCCGCCCAGACCGTTTCGGTGTCGCGTGGCGTCGAGTCTCACTCGAGCCTGGCGCCGATCGCCGCCCGCCGGGCGCGTGAAGCGCTGAGCGCCCTGCGCGTGGCCGTCGCCACCGAGCTCGTGGTCGCCGTGCGGGCGCTGCGCCTGGCCGGCCAGCAGCCGGTCGGCGCCGGCACGCGCCGGCTGTGGGCGGCCGCCAACGAACGCCTGGATCCCGACCTGGCCGACCGCCCGCTCGGGCCCGACATCGAGCACGCCCGGGAGCTGATCGAGGCCTGGGAGATCGAGCTCGGCTGACCGCGATGGTCAGAAACCCTACGAGGGCAGGGAACTAGCATCGCTTTAGGTGAGCGTTTCTTCATCAGGCCAGGGTCCCGTCGTCCCCGATCGTCGCCGCCGCCTGCTGATTCTCGGCATCTGCTCGATGAGCCTTCTGATCGTCGGGCTGGACAACACGATCGTCAACGTCGCCCTACCGTCGATCCACCGCTCGCTTCACGCCTCCTTCTCCGGATTGCAGTGGACGGTCGATGCCTACACCCTGGTCCTGGCCAGCCTGCTCATGCTGTCGGGCTCGACGGCCGATCGAATCGGCCGGCGGCGGGTGTTTCAGATCGGCCTCACGCTGTTCTCGATCGGGTCACTGTTGTGCGCGCTCGCCCCCACGCTCGGGCTGCTGATCGCCGCCCGCGTCCTGCAGGCCATCGGCGGCTCGATGCTCAATCCGGTCGCCATGTCGATCATCCGCAACGTGTTCGAGGACCCGCGCGAGCGCGCCCAGGCGATCGGCGTCTGGGGCGGGGTGATCGGGATCAGCCTGGCCCTCGGGCCGGTCGTCGGAGGTGCGCTGACCGATTCCGTCGGCTGGCCGGCGGTGTTCCTGGTCAACGTGCCGATCGGAATCACGGCCTTCATCCTCACCGCCCTCTATGTCCCCGAATCCCGCGCCGAGCATCCGCGCCGGATCGACCCGCTCGGCCAGATCCTGGTCATCGTCGGCCTGGCCACGCTCACCTACGCGATCATCGAGGCGCCGACCGACGGCTGGACGTCCGCCCGGACGCTGACCGAGTTCGCCGTGTCGGTGATCGCCTTCGTGGTCCTCGTCCGGCATGAGCTCCGCCGCCGCGAGCCCCTGATCGAGGTCCGGTTCTTTGCCAGCGCGCCGTTCTCGGGCGCCACCGTGGTCGCGGTCTGCGTGTTCGCGTCATTGGGCGGTTTTCTGTTCTTGAACACCCTGTACCTCCAGAGCGTCCGCGGCCTGTCGCCGTTTGACGCCGGTCTGTGCACGCTGCCGATGGCCGGCGTGACCCTGATCGTGGCCCCGCTGTCGGGGCGGCTGGTGGGCAACCGCGGCGCCCGCGTCCCTCTCGTCGTGGGCAGCCTCGGGCTGCTGATCGGAGCCGCGATCCTCACCCAGCTCACCGCCACGACGCCGTTCTGGCTGCTGATCGTCACCTACTTCATCTTTGGCCTCGGCTTCGGGGTCATCAACCCGCCGATCACCAACACGGCCGTCTCCGGGATGCCGCCCTCACAGGCCGGGGTCGCCTCCGCCGTAGCCTCCACCGCCCGGCAGGTCGGCTCCACGCTGGGGGTGGCCGTGCTCGGAGCGCTGGCCGGCGCCTCAGCCGCCGCCGGGCTCGGCCATGGCTTCGCCGAGGCCACCCACGTCAGCTGGTGGATCATCGTCGCGCTGAGCCTGATCGTGCTCGTCGTGGGTGTCGTGACGACCACGCCGTGGGCGATGGAGACGGCCCGGCGCACCGCCGAGCGCTTCCGAGAGGACGGACCGGCCGCATCGCCGCCGGTGGACGCGGAAGCCGAGCCCGGGCGGCCCGAGCTGGTCACCCGCTGAGTCCGGTAAGCGGGCGCCGCGACCGCTACCGCCGGCGCTTGCCGCCGGCTGCCGCCCGCACGGCCGCTAGCGTCTGCGGTCCGGCATGAAGCTCGTTCCCGCCCGTCCGAATGTGGAGCTGCGCACCGCTCCCACCGGCGAGCGCATCGTCGTCCTCGCCTTTCCCTACGAGCGCGCCCTCGTCGACATGGTGCGCACCCTCCCCCACCGCCGCTTTGACTGGGACACGCGGGAGTGGTTCGCCCCCGCCGAGGATCGGACGGCGCTGAAGGTCAAGGACATTCTCGACCTCTACCCCGACCTCGAGGCCCATGACGATGTCCATGCCTGGCTGTCCAGCGTACGCGCCCGCTGGATCGGATCGGTCACCACGACCCGCCACGACAACCGCGGCTGGCTCGTCCTCAACACCCTCGCCGGACCGATCCCGGAGGACCTGAAGCCGGGCTCCTTCGAACGTGACGGCAAGCTCGTCGTCCCGTTTTCCGCCACCGCCGCCGCGGCCCTGCGCGACCAGCGCTCGGCCTACCTCGACGCGCCGGCCGACCGCTGCCTCGAGATCCTCGAGCGCGACGGCTCACCGCCCCCCGCCCGCCTGGCCTGGGCCCGTAACGTCGACGGTGAGCACCTGCGCCTCGAGGTTCTCTGGGATCACGACGCGGGGGCGGCGTTCGAGCTCCTGCCGGGCGCCGACGGCAAGCGCCATGTGCCCCTCGACCCGTGGCTGGCCGTCGAGCTCGACGGGTTCCTGGCCCGCTACGCGGTCGAGGTGACCGGGTTGGCCCGCGAGGCCGTCGAGCGGCTGTTGGACGAGCACCGCCAGGCCGCCGACGCCGTGCGCCGCTCGCGCGCCACCGACGGCGAGCCGATCGCCGGCCTGTCCCTCGGCGGCGAGCACGTCCCCTTCCAATGGGCCGGAGTCCGCTACGCGCAGCAGGCCCGGCAGACGTTCCAGGCCGACGAGCAGGGACTCGGCAAGACCGTCGAGGCGCTGGCCACGCTCGAGGCCGATGGGGCCTTTCCGGCCGTCGTCGTCTGCCCGGCCTCGATGAAGCTGACCTGGGAACGCGAGGCCCGGCATTGGCTGCCCCATCGCTCGGTCGCGGTCGTCAACGGCCGGGCACCGGTTCCCGCTCGCGGGGAGATCACGATCCTCAACTACGAAATCGTCGCCGCCCACCGCGAATCGCTGTCCCGGACCCGTCCCCGCGCCGTGGTGATCGATGAATCGCACTACTGCAAGAACCCCCGCGCCAAGCGCACCCACGCCGTCCGCGCCCTGGCCGGCTCCGTGCCCGAGGGTGGCCTGCGCCTGGCCCTGACCGGCACCCCGGTCCTCAACCACGCTGACGAGCTGATCGCCCAGCTGCGGGTGATCGCGCGCCTGGACGAGTTCGGCTCCGGCGCCCGTTTCTCACATCAGTTCCGCGGACCGGTCAGCGAGGAGCGCCTCCATTGGCACCTGCGCCGCCACTGCTTCGTGCGCCGGCTCAAGTCGGAGGTCCTCCCCCAGTTGCCGGCCAAGCGCCAGGTCGTGGTGCCGGTCACCCTCTCAAACCGCGAGGAGTACCGGCTGGCCGAGCGCGACGTGATCGAGTGGCTGCGCACGCAACCGCTCGAGCTGTCCGACCTCAACGCGCGCATCGCCGCCACCCTGCGGGCCGAGCGCCTGGCCCAGCTCGGCGCCCTCCAGCGGTTGGCCGGACGCGGCAAGCTGGCCGCCGCACTGGCCTGGATCGAGGACTTCCTGGCCTCGGGCGAACCGCTCGTTGTGTTCGCGCGCCATCAGGAGGTGCAGAAGGCGGTGGCCCGTCGTTTCCCCGACGCTCTGCATCTGTTCGGTCAGGATTCGCTGCCCGCGCGTGAGGAGGCGATCGCTGCTTTCCAGCGGCCCGACGGGCCGAGTCTGCTCGTCGCCGCCACCCGCGTGGCCGGCCAGGGCATCACGCTGACCCGAGCCTCCAACGTGGCCTTTCTCGAGCTCGAATGGACCCCGGCCATGCACGATCAGGCCGAGGACCGCTGCCACCGCATCGGCCAGCACGACGCCGTCACCGCCTGGTATCTGCTCGCCGCAGGCACGATCGACGAGTCCATGGCCCGCCTCATCCAGAGCAAGCGCGCCCACGTCGGCGCGGTCACCGACGGCCGTCGCGTAGAAGGTGACGGGATGGTCGAGGCGGTGGTCCGTGAGCTCCGCGACGGACGCCCGTTCTCCCACCTGCGCGCCGTGGGCTGAGTCGCTCGCGCGGGGCTGGCTCGGTATTCTGGCCCCATGCCGAGTGCTCCGACCCGGCCCGCCCGCAGCCCCAACGTGCACCCCGCCTGCGGCAACGTTCCCGGCCGCAGCGATCAGGGCTTTGAGGAGCTCTGCCACCTCGTCCACGAGGACGACCCTGACCGCGCCCTGTGCGGCCAGGACGTCACCGGCTACCCCTGGAACCCGCCCTGGCCAAGGTGCGAGGCCTGCCTGTCCGTAGCCCGCGGGAACATGAATTGATGCTGCGGACCGCGATTGCTGCCGCGCTGCTCGTGCCGGCCGCCGCGACCGCCGGGGCTTCGGCGGCGACGCTGGCCGTGAACAGGCCGTGTTACGTCAACAAGTTCACCAAGACCTCGATCCGGCTCGCCCCGATGCAGGTCACTGGCTCGGGCTACGTCCCGGGCGATGGGGTGACCATCACCAGCAGCGACAACTCGACCAACCGGATCGTGCAGGCCGATTCGGCCGGCATGATCGACGCCTCGATCGGCGCGCCGACCCCGTTCTTCAAGTTGCCCGCCTCCCGGCGCCTGACTCTGACCGCGAGCGACTTCACCAAGTCCAATGAGACCATCACCGCCACCGCGTCGGTCAATGTCACCGATCTCGCGGTCGCCACCGTGCCGTCGATCGCTCCCCCGGCGCGCCGAGTGACCTGGTACTTCTCCGGCTTTGACAAGGGCCGCTACGTCTACGGCCATTACCTGCGTCACGGCCGCGAGGCCG
>DASXHG010000205.1:0-3646 GCA_036488625.1 Solirubrobacteraceae bacterium
GCAGACCCTCGAACAGGTGCTGGGTCGGCGGATCACGCGGGTCGACGACCACGACACGTATGTGTGCCGCCCGCACGCGCCCGGCGAGATCGAAGCGGCGCTGGTCGGTCACGAGCTGGTCAGTGCTCATCGCCGCGGGAAGTTCATGTGGCTCGAGACCGAGGACGGTCCGACGCTCGGCCTGCACCTCGGCATGGCGGGCAAGATCGTGGTCGAGGGCCCCGGGGAGGTCCCGCGCTGGGACCGGTTCGCCGTCGAGTTCGAGGACGGGACCCGCTTTGCCCTGCGCGACAAGCGGCGTCTGGGCCGCGCCATCCTCAACCCGGACTTCGAGCACGTCGGCCCCGACGCCGCGCTCGTCAGCCGGGACGAGTTCCGCCGCCTGATCGGCACCGGACGGGCGCCGGTCAAGGCTCGCCTCCTGGACCAGAAATGGATCTCGGGGGTCGGCAACCTGCTCGCCGACGAGAGCCTGTGGCAGGCTCGTCTTTCCCCCCGGCGCTCGGTGGCCACGCTGTCGAATGAGGACTTGGACCGGTTGCGGCGCTCGCTGCGAGCGGCCATCCGCTCGGCGATCCGCCAGGGAGGAGTTCACAGCGGACGCTTCATCCCCGCCCGCAGCCGGGAGGGAGCGTGCCCTCGGGACGGGCACGCGCCACTGGAACGAGCCACGATCGGCGGCCGAACCACCTACTGGTGCCCGGTCTGCCAGCTTTGATCGGCCGGATCTGGTCCGGGGTACGGTGTCTGACGTGAGCGGTCCGGCGCACTCGCACTCGCTGCACAGTCTGAGATCCGAGCACTCGGCGGTCGTGTGGGACAACACGGCCGAGCCGGCGCTCGAGGTCGAATCGGGGACCGTGGTCGGGCTCGAGGCGGCGGACGCCTCCGGCGGTCAGCTGGCCTCGGACTCGACAGCGGCCGACGTCGCGGCGATGGACCTCGGCTGCGTCAATCCGGTCACCGGGCCGGTGTTCGTGCGCGGCGCGCGGCCCGGGGACGTGCTGGCCGTAGAGATCCTCGAGCTCCGGCCCAAGAACTGGGGCTGGACGGCGATCATTCCCGGCTTTGGCCTGCTCGCGCAGGAGTTCCCGGACCCGTGGCTGCGCATCTCCACGGTCGACGCCGACCAGCGCACGGTCCGCTTCGCCGATGACATCACCCTGCCCTTCTCACCTTTCCCGGGCACGATCGGCGTGGCGCCGGCCGAGCCCGGCCGGCATTCGGTCGTCCCGCCCCGCAGGTGGGGCGGCAACATGGACATCAAGCACCTCCGCGTCGGGACGACACTGCTGCTCCCGGTGGGCGTCGAGGGTGCGCTGTTCTCAGTCGGCGACACGCACGCCGCGATGGGGGACGGCGAGGTCTGCGGGACGGCGGTGGAGACGGCCATGGACACGGCCGTACGGCTGACCGTTCGCCGCGACGTGAGTCTCGATTACCCCCAGTACCACGTTCCGGCCGGCCAGCTCGCCGCGACCGAGGCATCCAGCTATCACGTGTGCACGGGCATTCACTCCGATCTCATGGAAGCCGCCCGGGAGGCAACACGCGCGGTCATCGACCACGTGATGGAGCGTTACGGACGCTCGCGCGAGGAGGCCTACGCAATCGCCTCGGTGGCGGTTGATCTGCGCATCCACGAGGTCGTGGACACGCCCAACTGGGTCGTGGGGGCCTTCCTGCCCGAGTCCATCTTCAGTTGAGCGTGCCGCTTCCGCGGTCCCTTTTCAGGCTGCGACGCGGTTGAGGTGCCAGATTCCCTCGAAACCGATGTGGTGCTCCTCAGCCACCGCGCCGAGCTCGGCCCGGGCGTCCTCGACGCCCGTAGACCGGATCGCAGCCACCTCGGCGGTGGCCAGCGGCGCGTCGGCCCAGTCGAGGACCTCGCGGACATCGTCGGGGTCCTCGCGCCGCGTCAGGCCGGGCGCGAGGTTGGCGATCGCCACCTCGTAGGCGGCCACGGGCTGGAAGCCCGGGATCGAGAGGCTGACGCCGTCTTGCCGCTGGATCTCGTAGGACGGGCAGGTGTAGCGGTGGCCGCCGTTGCCGTCGCTGGCCAGCTTGTGGACCAGGGCCAGAGCGCTGCGCGTGGGCTCGCGGGCGGCCTCGAGGTCGGCTCTGAGCCGGTCCTCGGTCTCGGGTTCGGCCATCCAGGCCTCGAGGTCGGAGGGGTCGACTCCGGCTTGCTCGGCGGCCGCGGCCAGGGTTTCGGGGGCGTCGAGCAGAGAGCCTGAGAAATGCAGGACCCGCAGGGCGCGCAGCATCGCCGTCTCCTGCTCGGGCAGATGGCGCCGGACCGCCACCACCGCCCGGCAGGCGGGTACGGTGGCCGCCATCCGGGGGCGGGGCGAGAAATCCATCGGCATGTGGTGTTTTTCAGACAGGCGGCGGAACGCTGCCGACTGACGCTCAGGGGTGAAGCCCTTGGCCTCGTAATCGCTGGCGCGCTCGGTCAATCCGACCATGCACAGCTCCCAGTGCAGCTGGTCGCCGAACAGCCATTGCAGGCGCCGGCGGGCGGGTTCAGCTGACCAGGCAAAGGGGCAGCCGGGATCTGTGTACTCGGTGATCTTCAATGTGTCCATGTGTGTCTCTCGTGGTCAAAACGGGCAGCAGTAGTGGGTGCTCAGAGCAGTACCTCACTCTCACCCTAGAAGGGCGACCGTCCATGGCTGAGCGGATGCCTCCGGTTCTACGTACCCTGATCCGCCGCTATGACCCCGACGTCTTCGAGGTCGGCCGCGGAAGCGCGCGGATCCGCCTGGAGGGCGCCGGAAAGGCGGCCTGCGATGTGATCCTCGACGGGCGCGGGGCAAAGCTGCAATCCGCCAACGGAAAGCGGCCCGACGCGCTGCTCAGCGCGGATCCGGAGACCTGGACGCAGATCGCCGAGGACGTACGCGGCGGGATGGCCGCGTACCAGTCCGGGCGCCTCCGGGTACGGCGTGACCTGCACCTCGGAGTCGGCTTTCTGGCCGCCACGGCGGGAACTGGCGAAGGCGGCCTGCGCCTGCGTCACGTGGGTACCGACGAGGGACCGCTGTCCGTGGCCGAGGCCGGGGCGGGGGAGCCGGTGCTGATGATCCACGGCCTGGGCGCGACCAAGGTCTCGTTTCTGCCCACGGTGGCCGCGCTCGCTGACCGGTTCCGGATGATCGCCGTCGACCTCCCCGGCTTCGGGGATTCGGTCAAGCCGCTGCGAGCCGCATACGACCCGGCGTACTTCGCCAAGGCGATGATCGCCCTGCTCGACGCCGAGGGCATCGAGCGCGCGCACCTGGTCGGAAACAGCATGGGCGGCCGCGTCGCTCTGGAGATCGGTCTGCGCTACCCGGAGCGCGTCAACCGCATCGGCCTCCTGGCCCCCTCGCTGGCCTGGCTCCGTGACCGGCCGTGGGCGCCGTTCCTGCGCCTGGTGGCACCGCAACTCGGCGTCATCCAGCCCGCTCCGCGAGTCCTCATCGAGGCGCTCGTCCGGCGCGTGGTCCCCGGTGGTCGGGAGGAGTGGACGGCCGCCGGCATCGACGAGTTCCTCCGCGGCTACCTGACCCCGCGCGGGCGCGCCGCCTTCTACGCCGCGGCCCGCAACATCTATCTCGAGGAGCCGCACGGCCGCGACGGGTTCTGGACACGCTTGGCCGAC
>DASXHG010000231.1:0-3783 GCA_036488625.1 Solirubrobacteraceae bacterium
GCCGAGTTGGGGCTGTCCCAGACCTCGAGCTTGAGCTCGGCGGTCAGCGGGACGTCACCGAAGGCCTGACCCTCGAGGCGGATATGCGCCCATTTGCGGTCGGTCAGCCACGGCACGTAGTCCGACGGGCCGACATGCACGTCGTCGGCGGGCAGCTCATGGCCCATGATCGAGGTCACGGCGTTGGTCTTGGAGATCTTCTTGGACTCCAGGCGCTCGCGCTCGAGCATGTTGAAGAAGTCCATGTTCCCGCCCACGTTGAGCTGCGAGGTGCGCAGCAGCTTGACGCCGCGGTCGTGGAACAGACGGGCGAGCTGGCGGTGAACGATCGTCGCCCCGACCTGGGACTTGATGTCGTCGCCGACGATCGGCAGGCCGGCCTTCTTGAAGCGGTTGTTCCAGTAGTCCTCGCGGGCGATGAACACCGGGATGCAGTTCACGAAGCCGCAGCCGGCCTCGAGGATCTGCTCGACGTACCACTTGGTGGCCTGCTCGGAGCCGACCGGGAGATACGAGACCACGACGTCGGTACGCGTGTCCTTGAGCACCTGCGCGATGTCGACCGTCGGCCCGGGGGCCTTGGTGATCTTCTGCGACAGGTATTTGCCCAGCCCGTCGTGGGTCATGCCGCGCATGACCTCGACGCCCAGGTTGGGCACCTCGGTGTCGAACTTCAGCGTGTTGTTCTGGCCCGCGAAGATGGCCTGCGACAGGTCCTTGCCCACCTTGTCGGCGTCAATGTCGAAGGCAGCGGTGAACTCGATGTCGCGCACGTGGTAGCCGCCGAGATCGACATGCATCAGGCCCGGGACCTGGGCGTCCGGGTCAGCGTCCTTGTAGTAGTGGACGCCCTGTACGAAGGAGCTCGCGCAGTTGCCGACGCCGATGATGGCGACGCGAACCTTGTCGTGCTGATGACGCGCGGACCCGTTCGTGGAACCGTTCTTGCTCACTTTGGAAACCCTTCTGGAAAATTGGGACCGACGCCGCCCGAAGCGGCGGCGCGGCGACGCTCATAGTTATCCCGCACAGGGGCGTTCGTTACACCGGCGGCGGGTTCGCCAGGCTCGCCGAAGCGGGGGCTACGCGGCCTTCATCAGCTGCGAGCGGACATGGAGGATCCGCTGGATCATCGTGATCACGGTCAGCCCCGCCAGCACGTAGACGGCGGGCGCGAGGAGATAGAAGTGGCCCAGTGACGCCCCCCGGGCGAACACCAGTCCGGCCGACAGGATCACCACTCGCACCGGTCGCGTGGCCAGTCCGACCTTGCAGGACACACCGAGCGCCTCGGCGCGCGCGCGGGTGTAGGAGACCATCAGCGAGCCGAGTACCGCGATCACGACCGCGGCCACCGCGACCTGGTCGTGCTGGGAGGCGAAGTAGGCCGCCACCGCAGTGAGCACGATCCCCTCCTCGAGCCGGTCCAGGGTCGAGTCGAGGAAGGCCCCGAACGGCGTGCCCTTGCCCGACATGCGCGAGTAGCGCCCGTCCAGCGTGTCCATCACCGAGCCGACGATGAAGGCGACTCCGGCCAAGAAGAACAGCCGCTCGACGACCAGGACGGCCGCCGCCACGTTGAGCACGAAGCCCGTCAAGGAGATCGCGTTCGGCGTCAGGCGCGACTCGATCAGGCGCTCGCGCATGAGCTCCTGGGTCGTCGGTCCGTCGCCGCGCCCGCGCTGGCGGCGCGGTCGGGAAGGCGGTCGGGGAGGGGCAGCAGGCTCGGACATCAGGCGTCGATCAGGACATCATTACCGCTCGTCACGACAACGAAGGCAATCACGAGTGGACACCCGATGCAGGCGACGTGCGCGTTTGGGCCGTCACCGTCACACGCTGTGGCTGGCGAACGAGGCCACGCGGTCGATCACCGAGGGCTGGTCGAGCCACGGCCAGTGACCGGCGCCGTTGACCCGGACGAGCTCTGCGCCGGGCAGGGTCTGGGCATAGGTGTCGCCGAAGCTCGGAGACAGCCATGGGTCCTCGTCGCCCCATACGACCAGCGAGGGGAGGTCAAGCGTGACCAGCCCGTCTCCGAGCGCCGCCAGTCCGGGTCCGTCGATCGAGCGGTGCAGACGCAGGATGGCCCGCTGCGTGCCCTGGTCGAACTGAGCCCAGACGGCGTCGAGGCGCTCCTCGCTCCAGGCGTCGGGCTTGACCGTGCCCGCGCGCAGACTCCGGGCCAGCAGGCGCCGGCCGACTGAGCCCATCATCAGCTCGCCGACGGCCGGCTGGCGAAGCCGGCGGACGGCCCGTGGCCACTGAAAGCCGGGCAGGAGCGGGATCGCGTCGATGATCGTCAGCCGCCGGGCCTGCAGGGGATGTGCCATCGCGTAGGCCAGGGCCACCGCTCCGCCCCACCCGTGCCCGACCAGGGAGATCTCCCCGGTCTCGGTCACGCGCAGGAGATCCTCCAGGAAGCGGACGTAGGCGGGGAGTGAGAACTCGAGGTTGCCGGCCTTGCTCGAGCGGCCGAAGCCGAGCAGATCGGGGGCCAGGCCACCGCTGCGCTCGAGGAACGGAACCCAGTCATCGGCACTGGTCGGGGCGCTGTGCAGATAGACCACGGTGGCCCCGACGGGCGGCGCGTGCAGGTAGAAGACAGGGGCTCCGGCGAGCTCGATGGTTTGCTCGGCGACAGCCACGCGGTCGCCGAGGATAACGGGCCAGCGGGCCCGGGTCGCCGCGCGTCAGAATCGGTGTCAATGACGCCCGTGGGGATCCCGTTGACCGAGTGGCGCGCGCCTCGTACAGACCGGGTGCAGCGGATCCGCGACCGGATGCGCGTGCTCTACGGGATCCCGGGCGCCGAGCCCCACGGGCATCCGATCGCCGAGCTGATCTTGACCGTGCTCTCTCAGTCGACCAATGACCGCAATCGGGACGTCGCCTACTTTGGGCTGCGCGAGCGCTTCACCGATTGGGTGGCGGTTCGGGACGCGCCCGTCGACGAGGTCGAGGAGGCAATTCGGCCGGGCGGGATCTCCAAGGTGAAGTCGGCACGGATCAAGTCGATTCTGGCCGCGATCGCGCCTGAAGGAGAGCCGTCGCTGGACTGGCTGCCCGAGGTCAGCGTGGCCGAGGCCCAGGACTATCTCTGCTCGCTCCCCGGGGTGGGGCGCAAGACGGCGGCGTGCGTCCTTCTGTTCGCGCTCGGGATGCGCGACGTGCCCGTGGACACGCACGTGTCGCGCGTGGGGATGCGCCTCCACATCCTGCGCCCGGGGGCCCCGTTTCAGGAGTTGCACGACGAGATGCTCGCCCTGACTCCGCCCGGCCAGGAGCTCGAGCTGCACATCAATCTGCTGCGCCACGGTCGCCGGACCTGCCACGCGCGGCACCCGGAGTGCTCGGCCTGTGCTCTGGCTCGGCTGTGCCCGAGCGCGGGCACCTTCGGCGATTGACGACGGCGCCGCGCTTGACAGTCGCGGGACGCGGTGGTAAGCCGGGTGAGCACGGGACCGGGCTGGGCGCGCCGTTGTGGTCGCCCGTCCGGCGTGACCACAAAGAAGGAGGTCCATAGTGGCCCGGATGTATCTCGACTGCCGCGAGATGCCGAGCGAGAACAATTGTGATCTCGCCATGTCCGGCAGTGAGGAGCACCTCGTCGAGGCGGGCGCCATACACGCCATCACCGCCCACAAGCACGAGGACACTCCTGAGCTGCGCGAGCAGATCCGCAGCTTCATGAAGCCCGAGGTGCCGGCCGCGCTCGTTTAGGCCGTCACCGCCACCACGGTGTCGGCGCCCGCGACGGTCTGGGCGTCGGCACCAGGAGGC
>DASXHG010000260.1:0-2023 GCA_036488625.1 Solirubrobacteraceae bacterium
CCCCCGCGGATCGCGGCCACGATGTTGTCGTCGGTGATGCCGCCGCGGCTCTTGACCGTGATGTTCGGATACAGCTTGTGGAAGTCGGCGATGACGCTGTTCATCACCGTGAGCTGGCGCGCGGTGAACGGATTCCAGAAGGTGATCGTCACCGGCTTGCCGTTGTACTGAGCCGGCGCGTGACTCGCGCCTCCGCTGCTGCTCGATGCCGAGCTACCCCCGCACGCACTGATCAGAGCCGCCGAGGCGGCCACGGCCAGCATTGCCACACCACGTCGCATCTTCCGCTCCCTTCGCCGAAGAAGTCTGCGGACCTGTTAGGAACCTTTCCTTAGTCTGCCAATCTAGTTGGGCCTGAAGTCGCTTGTCAAGCCTTTCTGGCTAGTTCTTGTAAGGAGACCTAACCAGAGGTAAGTTGTCGTCCTGTGGGTCGTCCGGGCATGAGCCAGCTCGAGCAGGAGATCCGGGGGCAGAGCTCGGTGCTCGCGGGCCGGGCCGAGGCCGGTTGGGGCAGCGCCTCCGAGGCGGCCCGGCTACTGCGGCGCGAGGACGTCGATCATCTGGTGATCGCGGCCCGGGGCACCTCCGACAACGCCGCCCGCTATGCGCAGTACCTGCTCGGGCTCGAGGCCCGGCTGCCGGTGGGACTCGCCGCCCCTTGGCTCTACGGCGGCCCGCAACCGCCGCGTCTGTCGCGCGCTGCGGTTCTCGCCATCTCTCAGTCCGGTCGCTCGCCCGACATCCGCACCGTGCTCGCCACGGCGCAGGCCCAGGGGCGGCCGACGATCGCCATCACCAACGACGCTTCGTCGCCAATGGTGGACGCCGCCGACGTCGTCGTACCGATGCTCGCCGGGGCCGAACAGTCAGTGGCGGCCACCAAGACCTACCTCGCGTCGCTGCACGCGGTCGCCCAGATCTCCGCCTGTCTGGCTCCCAGAGGACGGGCGGATCGCGATCAGTGGTGGGAGCGGCTTCCGCACCTGGTCAGCGCCGCGGTCGACGAGCAGCTGTCGCGGCGGGCGCGATTTGATCCACTGAACGGTGTTCAGCTGATCACCGCCGTCGGTCGCGGGCTCCAGCTCTCGACCGTCCACGAGACGGCGCTGAAGATCCGTGAGCTGAGCGGCATCCCCGCCGAAGCCTTCTCGGTCCCCGATCTCGTGCACGGCCCGATCGCGGGCGTGCGCACGACGGGCGCCCTCTGGGTCGTGAGCACCAAGGCTCGCGAGCAACCCGACGTCGCCACCCTGAGGGGCCTGCGCCAGGGCGCCGGCCTCACCGTGGCGGTGGCCGATGTCCCAGAGCTGGTGGATGCGGCCGACATCGGCGTGACAGTGCCCGCGGGCCTACCCGAGTGGATCGCGCCGATGGTCGCGGTGATCGCGGGCCAGGCCGCTGCTTTACGACTGGGTGAGCTCAGCGGTGGCGACGTGGATCATCCGCACGGGCTGCACAAGGTCACCCTGACCCGCTAAGCATTGGGGATGTCTCAAATCTTCCAAGTCATCGGTGCCCTGCTGATCCTGATCCCGTTTGCCTGGTCGACGCTCGGCGCTTTGGACACCTCCGCGCCGTTCTACCTCTGGTCAAATCTGGCCGGCGGCACAGCCCTCGGTGTGACCGCGGTGATCGGACACCAGTGGGGATTCGTCCTGCTCGAGTCAGCGTGGACGCTCGTCGCCGCCGCACGGCTGATCAATCGGGCCGGATTTCGAGCCGAGCCGCGCGAGAGCTAGCTGGAGGGCCGAGGGGGCCCGATCGGCATCGTACGGCGCGGGCCGCCGGGCGTTTCTAAGATCGGCGGATGAGCCAAGGCAACCCCACGGTGGCCGTCGTGCTCGCCGGCGGCGGCGCGCGCGGGGCCTACGAGGCCGGCGCCCTGTCGGTGCTGCTACCGGTCCTCGAGGAGCGTGGGCTGCGGCCGCGGATCGTCATCGGTACGAGCGTCGGGGCCCTGAACGCGAGTTTTTTGGCCGCCAACGCCCAGCTGCCTGCCGACCAGCTCGCCACCGAAGCGCTG
>DASXHG010000264.1:0-7463 GCA_036488625.1 Solirubrobacteraceae bacterium
CGTGCGACCCGCGGCCGACTACACGCGCGCCGGGACCGCGCCCAGCACCCGCTCGACCAGGCCGTCGAACGAGATCCCGGCCGCCTCGGCCGCCTGCGGCAGGAGGCTGGTCTCGGTCAGCCCCGGAATCGGGTTGAGCTCGAGCACGAACAGTTCTGAGGCCTCGGCGTCCATCATCAGGTCTACGCGCGCGAAGCCCGCGCAGCCGAGCAGACGATAGGTCTGGACGGCAATCTCCGCCGCCCGCGTCGCCACCGCATCGTCAAGCAATGCCGGGCATTGAAACCGGGTGCGACCGATCTCGTAGCGCGACTCGAAGTCGTAGAAGTCCTCCTGCTCGGGGACGGCCTCGACGATCGGCAGCGCCTCGGGACCGGCGGCGCCGTCGATGACCGAGACGGCGAGCTCGCGGCCCCGCACGTAGCGTTCGAGCAGCACCTTGCGGTCGTAGGAGAAGGCCGAGACCAGGGCCGCGGGGATATCGGAGGCGGTGCGGGCGAACTTGATGCCCAGGGCCGAGCCGCCGCGGGCGGGCTTGACCACGATCGGGAAGGCGAGCCGCTCCTCGATCGCGGGTAGCGCGTGCGCCGCACCCAGGGACTCGAACGCGGTCTCATTGAAGGCGTAGAAGTCGGGCGTCGGGATGCCGCCGTCGCGCATCGCGTGCTTGGCCAGCACCTTGTCGGCGGCGCGAATGCACGCTGACACGCCCGAGCCGGTGTAGGCGATGCCCATCACCTCGAGCAGTTCCTGGATCGTCCCGTCCTCACCGTCGCGGCCGTGCAGGGCGATGAAGGCCACATCGGGCGCCTCGAGCCCGAGCGACGGCACGAGGTCGGGGCCGACGTCGATCGGAACGACCTCGTGACCGAGACGCTCGAGCGCGTCCTCGACCCGGGCTCCGGAGCGCAGCGAGACCTGGCGCTCCAGGGAGCGACCGCCCTTCAGCACGGCGACCCGACTCATGAGCGCCCGCTCAGCCCGCGCGCCCGCGCCTGGCGCGCAGTCGCAGGACCGGGGCCAGCTCCTCCTTGGCCTGGTCGGACGCTCCGGATTCGGGCCCCTCGCTCGGCCGCGCGTCCTGTCCGGTCTCGGTCTCCGGTCGACGTCCGGTGAGCGTGCCGTACATCGTCACCTGCTCACGGATGACCTCGCCGATGCGCCGCACTCCCTCACGGATCGCCGACTCGTCGACGCCGGAGAAGTTCAGGCGCATCGACGCGCCGCCGCGGCCGTCCATGAAGGCGGCGCGACCGGGCACGAAGGCCACCCGCTCGCGCAGCGCCCGAGCCAGAAGGTCGGTGGTGTCGATGTAGTCGGGCATCGTGGCCCAGATGAACAGCCCGCCGCGCGGGCGTGTCCACTCGGCCTCGCGCGGGAAGTGTTCGGCCAGCGCGTCGAGCATCACGTCGCGCCGCCGGCGGTAGATCTCGACCAGCGAGCCGACGTAGTCCTTCCACGGGCCTGACTCGAAGTACGCCGACACGAAGTACTGAGAGATCGAGGACGAGCACAGATCCGAGGCCGCCTTGCCGATCTGCATCTTGGCCGCGATCGGCGGCGGCGCCACGGCCCAGCCCAGCCGTACGCCCGGCGAGAGGATCTTGGAGAACGTGCCGGCGTAGATGACGAAGTCACTGTCGAGCGAGTACAGCGTCGGCAGCGGCTCGCCCTCGTAGCGGAGCAGGCCGTAAGGGTTGTCCTCGAGGACGACGAGCTCGCGGTCGGCGGCGATTCGGACCAGCTCGCGCCGGCGCTCGAGCGACAGCGTGACCCCGGCGGGGTTGTGGAAGTTGGGCACGGTGTAGATGAACTTCGGTCGGCGCCCGGCGGCCTCGAGCTCGTCGAGGGTGCGCTCGAGCTCGTCGGTGCGCATCCCGTCCTGGTCCATCGTCACCTGGACGACATCGGCCTGGTAGGCCGAGAAGGTCGGGATCGCGCCGGGGTAGGTCGGCGCCTCGGCCACCACCACGTCGCCCGGATCGAGCAGCGTCTTGCAGACCAGATCGATGACCTGCTGACCGCCCGTGGTGACGAGGACTTCATCGGGGTCCACGCGCATCGCCTCGGCATCCATCACGGTGGCGATGCACTGCTTGACCAGCGACAGGCCGTCGGTCGGCCCGTACTGGAGCGCCCGCGCGCAGGACTGCGCGGCGACCACGCTCATCAGCGAGGCGTAGGAGTCGGGCGGGAACGTCGACGTGTCGGGCAAACCCCCGGCCAGCGTGATGACATCGTCGCGCTCGGTCAGCGCCATCAGGTCACGCATGGCCGACGAGCGCATCCCCTTGGTGCGCTCCGCGAACAGCGCCGCGTAACGCTCGATGTCACGTGCCGTGGACCGGGACCGCCGCGCTCCGCCTGTGGGTGGACGCTGCGAACCGGGGCCGGCGCTGCTCGGACCCGAGCTCACGCTGCCCTCTCGTCTATCGTCACGCCTCGTCACGGTACAGCACGGTGCATCTCGTCTTCGACATCTTCCAGGGGATTGGCATCGCCGCTGCGGTGGGGATCCGGCCGTTTCTGCCTGCGCTCGTGGTCGGCGCCCTCGCCGCGGACGATGTCCAGATCGATTTCGCTCACAGCGACTTCTCTTTCCTGCAGCACGTCCCGTTCCTGCTCGTGATGGTGGTGGGAGCCGCGCTCTCGGTCCTTGTCGAGCGCCGCTTGAGTGGCGGTCGGCTGCCCGAGGGCCCGGTCGCCGGCGCGCTGGCCCTGGCCGCGCTGGCCATCGGCGCACTGCTCTTTGCCGGGTCGCTCGCCCGCGGCGGCTACGCGAGCTGGCCCGGGCTGATCGGGGGGGTCGTCTGCGCGGCGGTCGGCATCGCCGCCACCCGGCCGCTGCTCGCCCGCGTGCGCGGGCGTCTCGATGCCGAGGCCGCCGGAGCGCTACCGCTGTTCGCCGAGGGGACGGCGATCATCGCCGCCGCCCTCTCGGTGCTGCTGCCGCCGGTCGGCCTGGTCGTCCTGCTCCTGCTCCTGTGGCTGCTGTACGCGGGCCGCGGCCAGAGCGAGCAGAAGTACGCCGGGCTGCGCATCCTCCGCTAGCCATCACCCCAAGCAACCCACGGACGCCGACATGAGTGCCCAGCCCAAGAAGCTGGTCCTGGTCGTGATCGACGCGATGAAGCCGGCCATGCTCGAGCGCGCCATCGCCTCGGGCCGGGCTCCGGCCCTGGCCCGGATCCGCGAAGAGGGGGCCTACGTCGCCGACTGCGTGGCCGCGTTTCCTTCCGTGACTCCGGTCTGTGCGGCCACGATCACCACCGGCGTCGGGCCCGACCGGCACCTGATCCCGAGCATGAATTGGTACCACCGCGAGGAGGGCCGCTACGTCGAGTACGGCTCGAGCTTCTCGGCCTCGCGCCAGTTCGGCGTCGTGCGCTCGATGACCGACACCGTGTACCGGATGAACAGCGAGCATCTGTCGCAGGACGTCGAGACGGTGTTCGAGGCGCTCGACGACATCGACGTCCGCACGGCGGGCACCACGTACCTGATCTACCGCGGACGCCACCTGCACGAGGTCGCCAACGAATCGGCGCTGGCCCGGATCGTCACCTCGACTCTGTTCCGGCGCACGATCAAGGGACCGCGTGAGCTCTTCTACGCCGATCTCTACGCCTCCCGCAAGACCGGCTGCCGCGGCCAGCTCGGCCTCCCCGGAGCGCGCGATCAGCACACGGGCTGTGTCGGGGCCTACCTGGCCGAGCACGACCTGTTCGACTTCATGCTCTTCTCGCTCCCTGACAACGACGCCTACTCGCACCGCAACGGACCCCACGCGCAGGTGACCTCGATCGCCGCCGCCGATCGCCAGATCGAGCGGCTCATGCACGCCGCCGGCGGTCCCGACGAGTTCCTGGCCGAGCACGCCATCGTCGTCTGCTCAGACCATTCGCAGGCCCCGGTGGAGAAGCGGATCCGCCTTGACCTGGCCTTCGCCGAGTTCGATGTCGCGACCCCCAGCCCGTCACGGTCGATCGGAGCCGAGCTCGCCCTCAGCCCGGCCCAGCGCTCGGCCATGGTCTACGCCCTGGACGAGGATCGCGCCGAGGATCTCATCAAGCGCTCGGTCGAGGTCCTGGACGAGCTCGAGGGCGTCGATCTGATCATGACCCTCGACGGCGATGAGGCCGTCGTCCGCGGTCGCCGCGGCGAGCTGCGCTTCACCGCCGGCGGCGAGTTGACCGACCCCCGGGGCGAGGCCTGGAGCGTGGACGGGGACCTGGCCGTGCTGCGGGCCGAGATTCAGGATGGACGTCTGCTCAGCACCGAGTATCCCGACGCCCTGACGCGGATCTGGTCGGCGCTGCATTGCCCCAACGCCGGTGAGGTGCTGCTGTCCGCGGCCCCGGGCTACGAGTTCGTCGACTGGGGCGGCTCAGATCACGTCGGCGGCGGAAGCCACGGCAGCCTGCATCGCTCAGACTCGCTCGGTGCGCTGCTGTGGTGCGGCACAGGGCCGCCCACGCGAGCGGCGAAAGAACAGTGGTCGCTGCGCGATGTGACCCCGATGGTGCGCGACCATTTCGGTTTAGAGAAGATCGAAACGGATTAGAACCGCGTTAGAGACAGGCCGCGCTCAGGACCCGCCCAGAATCCGCCGATAAATTGACCGAGATGTCCGATGAACTGACCACCGCCGTAGCGCTGCCGTTTCACCACCGCGTCCGCCTGGGCGTGCGCAAGCCGCACAACTGGCTCCAGCTCGGACGCTTCGTGGCCGTGGGCGCCAGCGGCTATGTGGTCAACCTGGCCGTGTTCGCGGCCTGCGTGCACCTGCTGGCGGTCAACTACAAGCTTGCCGCCGTCATCTCGTTCGTGGTCTCGGTGGCCAACAACTTCTGGTGGAATCGCCACTGGACGTTCATGAGCGCCAAGGCGGCCACGCACCCGGTGTCTCAGGGCCTGCGCTTCTTTGCCGTCTCCCTGGTCACCTTTGGCTTCAGCTACGTGATCCTGGTCTCGCTGGTCGACGGCGCGGGAATGGCCAAGGTCATCGCCCAGGCGATCTCGATCGCGTGTGCGACGCCGCTCTCGTTCATCGGTCAGAAGCTGTGGAGCTTCGCCACGTAGCGCACCCGGCGCCGCCCGCGCGCGGTCCCCTTCCCCTCTGCGTGTCCCGCCTCTCCGGCCGGCTGGCGCTGGCGCTGGCCGCCATCTGCGCACTTCTGGGCGCCGGCCTGATCAGCGCCACGGCCGCCCGGGCTGGGACCGTCGCTCCGCTGATCACGGCGGAGCCGGCTGGCACCCCCGTGCTGGTCACGAGCATGAACAGCCCGCCGAAGGGCTTTCGCCTCACTGCGGCCAGCGTGCTGGCCATCGCCGCCGTGGACCCGCGGGTGCGCCGCGAGCTGCGTAGGTTCCCGGGCGCCAAGCCCTACGAATACACCAAAGCCATCCCGGTCTGGCAGGTGAGCTGGTTCACGGCCGGCCGCAAGCAGCGTGAGGTGATCCAGGCCTACGTCGATGACCGCACGGGCACCGTCAGCCAGGTCTGGACCGGCTTTCAGGTCCCGTGGTCGATGGCCCGCGGCTATCCCGGGGCGTTCGGGCGGCGCTCCAACGCGCTCTACGTGTGGCTGCCGCTGTGCTTCCTATTCCTGGCCCCGTTTCTGCCCTGGCGTCGCGGGCGCACCTCGCGCCGCCGCCGTCTGACGCTGCTGCATCTCGACCTGGTCATGCTGCTCGGCTTCTCGGTCTCGCTGGCCTTCTTCAACCACGCCGACGTCGGCCTGTCGGTACCGCTCGTGTATCCGTTCTTGCTCTACGTACTCGTGCGGATGCTGCTGCTCGCCTTCGGGCGTGGCGTTCCCCGCGAGCCGCTCGCGGTCGCCGTCCCGATGCCGTGGCTGCTCAGCGGGCTGGTCTTCCTGCTCGGGCTGCGGATCGGGCTGAACATCATGAACTCCAACGTGATCGATGTCGGCTACGCGGGCGTGATCGGGTCCGACAAGCTGATTCACGGCCACCTCCTGTACGGGCTGTGGCCCAAGGACAACGCGTTTGGTGACACGTACGGTCCGCTGACCTACTACGCCTATGTTCCCTTCCGGCTCATCTTCGGCTGGAGCGGGACATGGGACTCGCTGCCCGCCGCCCACGCCGCGGCCATCGCCTTTGATCTGCTGACCACGGGTCTGCTCTACCTCCTCGGCCGTCGGCTGCGGGGCCCGGGGCTCGGCGTCGTGCTCGCCTATGCGTGGGCCGCGTATCCGTTCACGCTGTTCACGCTCAGCTCCAACAGCAACGACGCGCTGGTCTCGGCGGCGGTCGTGCTCTGCCTGCTGACGCTCAGCTCGGCTCCGGCCCGCGGGCTGGCTGCGGCGCTGGCCGGTCTGACCAAGTTCGCGCCCTTTGCGCTGGCGCCCTTGATGCTGCGCGGGGTCGGCCGGCGCCCCAAGGAGCGGGAGGTCGCGATCTGGATCGTCGTCTTTGCCGCGACGCTGTTCGTGGCCCTTCAGCCCGTGCTCCTCAACGGGGACCTCGACTTCATGTGGCACGACTCGATCGCCTACCAGGCCAACCGGGTGACGCCGTTCTCGATCTGGGGCCTATGGGGCGGGCTCGGCATCGTCCAACACGTGCTCGAGGGGGGCGTCGCCGCCATGGCCATACTGCTCGCCCTGGTGCCGGAACGCCGGGGCCCGGTCGAGGTCGCGGCGCTCGGGGCGGCGATTCTGGTCGCCCTGCAGCTGACCGCCAACTACTGGCTCTACCCGTACATCCTGTGGTTCTTCCCGCTCGTTTGCGTGGCCGTGTTCGCCAGTCATCCCGAGCGGCTGCCGGAGTTCGGAACGCAGTTTGAGACCAGGGTCAGCGCCGTGGCCGGCGCCGAGCTCGCCGCGGTCAGCGAGCCGGCTCCGCTCCAGTCGCCCTAGGGCCCGAACAGCGACAGCACCCTGGCCAGCCCGTGGTCACTGCCGGGCGGAGTCATCGGCAGCAGGAGCGTGGGCATCCCGAGGGCCAGCCCGCCGTCGTCGACCCCGGCGTTGTCGCCCACCATCAGCGTCTGCTCGGCCGTCGTGCCCAGTTTTTGCAGGGCGGTCCGGAAGATCTCGGGACTCGGCTTGGCGGCCTGGATTTCGTAGGACATCGTCAGGCGCTCGGCGAGCCCGGCGAGTCCATGCCCGCGCAGGATCGGCCGGAGGTCAAAGCCGACGTTGCTGATCACGCCGACGACGACCCCACGGGCGCTCAGGCCCTTCACCACCGGGGTCGTGTCGGCGTAGGGGACCCAGCTCCCGGGCCGCAACAGCTCGTCATAGAAGACCTCGGGCAGCGCCGATGGCCCCTCGACCGTGGAGGCCAGGCCAACGTAGGCCCGGCGGTGGTTCTCGGACGAGAGATCGCGCTCGGCGTAGAGCGGGGCCAGCTCGTCGGGAACATGGCTCGGATAGGGACCGCCGGCGATCCCCGCCTTGGCGTAGCCGTCAGCCAGTCGCTGCACGACGTCG
>DASXHG010000049.1:0-7528 GCA_036488625.1 Solirubrobacteraceae bacterium
GTGGCCCGGGGGCCAGCACCTCGCCGCCCCGGGCCATCCGCGCCAGCCACCAGGGCAGCCGGCCGACATCCTCGTGCGGCCCGAGGATCAATCCGGGACGCAAGAGCAGCGCGCGGTCGCCAAAGGCGTCCGCGGCGGCCAACTCGGCACCCCGCTTGAGCTCGGCGTACTCACCGCCCTCGGCGTCCGGCGAGGCCTCGACCGTGAGTGCGGTCTCGGGCGCGCCCATCGACGGTGGCGGCGCATAGACCGAGCAGCTCGAGATGTAGATGTAGCGCCCCGCTCGCGGGCACAGCCGGCTGGCGCTGGCGCGGACGGCTCGCGGCGCACCCGACCAGGTGTCGGCGACGAGCTCCCACTCGTGGCCGTCGTCCAAAACGGCGAGATCCTGCGGCTCGAGGCGGTCTCCCACCAGCGCCCGAACCCGTGCATCCACCGCTGCGCGCCGCCCGCGGTTGAACGTGGTGACCTCCCAGCCGCGGCTCAGGCCCTCCTGGACCAACGTCCGCCCGACGAATCCGGTGCCCCCCAACACGAGCAGTCTCACGGTCACCCGGTGACCATAGCGCAACTAGATGGTTGCGCGTCAAGCCGGGACGGTGACCCCCTCTGCGGGCTTCAACTCCTCGAGATGATCGACCTGGGCCAGTTCGGGGAACAGACGCCCCCAGCTGGCGGCGATGGCGATCGTGATCAGGCCGCCGCCGACCACGGCCGGGATCGTCCCGAACAGGAAGGCGGCCAGGCCAGACTCAAACGCGCCGAGCTGATTGGAGGCGCTGATGAAGACCATCTCCACCGCGTTGACCCGACCGCGCAGGCGGTCGGGCGTGGCCAGCGCGACTGTGGTCGCGCGGATGTTCATCGAGAACAGGTCGACGAAGCCGCTCACCCCGAGGGCAGCCAGCGACAGCACGAACGTCCGGGAGAGGCCGAACACGACCATGCTCGCGCCGTAGAGCCCGACCACGATCAGCAGCGTGCGTCCGGCGCGTCCGCCGAGTGGGCGCCGGGTGAGGACGGCGGCGGCCAGCAGCGCGCCGACCGCGGGTGCGGCGCGCAGCAACCCGAGCCCGGTCGGGCCGACGTGCAGGTAGGAGCGCGCGAACACCGGCAGCAGCGCGACCGCGCCGCCGAACAGCACGGCCAACAGGTCGAGCAGGATCGCGCCGAGCAGGACGTGAGTCCGGCGCACGAACCGCAGCCCCTCGAACACGCTGGTCAGACTCGCCGCGGTCGACGGCGCTCCGTCATCGTCAACGGCGGCGTCGGCCGCCGGCCGCGGATGCATGGCCACGACCGCGAGCGCGGCGATGAAGCAGGAGCCGGCGGCAAGCAGGTAGACGAGGCTCGGCGAGAAGCCGTACAGCAGGCCGCCGAGGGCGGGGCCGACGACCTGGCCGGCCTGGGTGGCGATCGAGCGCAGCGTCATCGCGCTGGGCAGCAGCTCGGCGCTGACCAGCGTGGGCGGCATCGCCCGCGCGGCCGGCGTACCGATGGCCATCGAGGTCCCGGCGCCCAGGGCCAGCGCCAGGTAGGGCCAGACCGAGTGAGTGTCGGCGCCGCTGACCAGCGCCAGGCCGACCCCAACCGCGGCGCCGAGCAGCAGCGAGCCGGCGAACACCACCCGCCGCGGGAAGCGGTCGGCGAGATGCCCCGCGGGCAGGGCGAGCAAGAACATGGGCAGGAACTCGGCCAGGCCGATCCAACCCAGGTCGAGCACCGAGCGCTGATTGGCGTAGACCTCCCACCCGATCGCCACCTCGAGCGCCTGCAGGCTGAGTTCCATCCCCAGCAGAGCCAGCCACCACAGCCGGTAGTCACGCTCCTGCAGGGCGGGTCCGAAGCGGCTCCAGCTCACGCGTCGACCATCGATTCTGCAGCTTTTCAGCGGCGGCTGGCGCGGATCAGTTCCTCGAGGCGGGTCAGCTTGACGCGCGGCCGACCGCTCGGCTCACCGAGCGCCGACTCGTGGGCGTCGATCGCCTCCCAGCCCGACCAGGTCACGTGGTCGGGGACACGCTCATCGAGCCAGGCCGTGATCGCGTCGGGCTCGCCGGAGCCGTCGGCGGGGTCCTTGAGCTGGCCCTGCTGAACATCCTCGAGGATGCGCGCCACGGTGTCGGCGGCATCCTTCTTGTTGGTTCCAATCACGCCCGACGGTCCGCGCTTGATCCAGCCGACGACGTACTCGCCGGCGCACGGGCCGTGCTCGTCGACCACGCGGCCGCCCTCATTTTGGATCAGGCCCCGGCCCTGATCGAAGGGGACCCCGGGCAGCGGCTGACCCCGGTAGCCGATCGAGCGCAGGACGAGCCCGCATTCGATCACCTCCTCGTCGCCGGTCGGCTCGACGCCGACGCGGCCGTCGGGCCGGGCCACGAGCCGGTTGACGGCCACCCGGACCCCGGTCACCGGGCCGTCCTCGCCCTCGCCCAGGATCTCGAGCGGCGAGCGCAGAAAGCGCAGTTCGAGGCGGTGCGTCTTGCCGGAGGGGACGCGGCTCGAGTAGTCGCGGAGGATCTCGACGTTGCGGCGCTTGGTGGTGTCCTCGGGCTCCTCGACGCCCTCCAGCTGGGCCGGATCGACGATCACGTCGGCGCGCTTGAGCTCCCCGAGCTCGCGCAGCTCGGGGTTGGTGAAGGAGGCCTGGGCGGGGCCGCGACGACCGAGCAGGACGACCTCGGTCACGCCGGCCGTGCCGAACGCGTCAATCGCGTGATCGGCCGTATCGGTCGGGGCCAGCTCTCCGGGATCGAGGACGAGCATGCGAGCCACGTCAATGGCCACGTTGCCGTTGCCGATCACGACCGCGCGGCCGCCGTTGAGGTCGAACTGGTGGTCGGCGAAGTGAGGATGGCCGTTGTACCAGGCCACGAACTCGGTGGCGGCGTGGGAGCCGGGGCGATCCTCACCGGGGATTCCCAGCCGGTTATCGAGCGACGTACCGACCGCGTAGACGACGGCGCCGTAGCGGGCGAGCAGATCCTCGCGCGTGACGGCGGCGCCCAGTTCGACGCCCCCGAAGAAGCGAAATGACTCGTGGCTGGCCGTCTTGGCGTAGACCCGGGTGACCGACTTGATCTTGGGGTGGTCAGGGGCCACGCCGGCCCGCACGAGCCCGAACGGCGTGGGCAGCACGTCGTAGAGGTCGACCTCGAAACCGGCCTTTATGAGCTGATCGCTGGCGTAAAACCCGGAGGGTCCGGCGCCGATGACCGCGGCTCTCATGACAGGCCGTCTGGCTCAGATTGGGGCATGTTTCGAGGGTAGCCAGGGACGGCCGGGCGGCGGCGCCGGGGCTGCCAGCGGGCCAGTGCGACGCCTGTCAGGCAGAGGATGCCGCCGGGCAGGGCGAGCAGGGGCGGCACCTCGCCGAGCAGCACCCAGCCCAGGATCAGGGCCACCGGAGGGACTAGATACGTGGTCGAGCCCATCCGTCCGGCGCTGGTGTGGGACAGCGCGTAGGCCCAGGTGAGAAAACCGACCGCCGTCGGCGCCAATCCCAGGTAAATCGTCCAGGCCACGGCACCCGCCGGGGCGCGGCCGGCCTGGTCGACCAGGGCGGGCGCGAACGGCAGGCAGCCGACGGCGCCGATCACGCAGGCCAGCCAGGTCACGGCCAGCGGTGAGACGTAGCGCAGGACGGGCTTCTGGGCGACAACCCCGGCGGCATAGGCCAGCGCGGCGACGATGCACAGCGCGGCGCCGAGACCCCCGTCGTGCGTGTGGTGGGCGCTGGCCAGGCCGATCAGTGCCGCGCCGGTGAACGCGATGACGCAGCCGATCAGCAGCAGGCGCGGGAATCCCTCGCGCAGGATCAGGCCGGCCAGGATGGCGATGAAGATCGGCCCGACGTTGACCAGGAGCGCCGCGATCCCGGCGTCGAGATAACGCTCGGCCGCGTTCAGGGCCACGTTGTAGGCGCCAAACCAGAGCAGCCCGCAGACGGCGATGCCGGGCAGCGCCCGCCGCGGTGGTAGCGGTTCGCGACGGACCAACATCAGAGCGCCCAGCGCGAGCGCGCCGACCACCAGCCGACCCAGCGCGAGCTCGCCGGGCCCGAAGTGATGCCCGGCGGATCGGATGCCGACGAAGGCCGAGGCCCACAACAGGACGGTGGTCGTCGCCGCCGCCACGACCGCAGCCCGCGGCCCGGTCTCGCCCGGCTCGCCCGCACTTCCCAACGCCGGCGGCGCGGTCTCGGCGGGCTCGCTACCCGACGCCGGCGGCCAGGGCTCGCCCGGGTCGCTCACGATGTCGCCGCTGGACGGCGCGCCGTGCGCGCGCCGAGCAGCACGACGCCGGCCGCGGCCAGATTCAACGCCACGAAGATGTCGATCAGCGCCGTCGGGTCGGCGATCGCACCCCCGGCGGCGGTGGCCGCGGTCACGGCGATCCCGATCAAGCCGACCACGGTCGTGGTCACCTGGCCGCGAACCGCGGACGGCACCTGGCGCTGGCGCAGCACGACCGAGCCCGAGAAGGCCGGGCCCTCGAGAAACCCGGTCAATGCGACCAGCAGCACAGCGAGGATCAGTACGTGGGCCACGGGCCACAGCAGCGCGGACACGGCCAGCGCGGCGTAGGAGGCGGCGCTGAGTGGCAGCGACGCCCGGCGCCGGATGGCAAACGTCCCCAGGATCGAGCCGACCCCGAGCGCGGCCCACAGGTAGCCGCCATCGTGGGCGTGCGCGGACAGGATCTGCGTGCAGTAGAGCGGAAAGCCGACGATCATCAGCCCCCAGCCGGCCGAGGAGAGAGTCGTGCCGATGACCGCCGACCGGAGCTCCACCGTGTGCAGCAGGACCCGCGTGCCGGTGCGGACGGCCTCGCGGACGCTCGGCGTCCGCTCCTTCGGCTGCGCCCCGAAGGCCGGGTTGAGCGCGATCAGCCCGGCTGCGATCAGCGCGAGCGCCGCCTGGGCCCCGACCGTGGCCGCGGCCCCGACGACGCCGACCAGGAACCCAGCCAGCGCCGGGCCGAGGAGCACGGCCAGATTGAGGCTGGTGGCCTCGATCTTGCTCGCCGGGTCCAGCAACTCGGTTCCGGTGATCTCGAGCATCGCGGCGTAGAAGCCGCCGGTGCTGAAGGGGCGGGTGATGCTGTACAGAACGCCGATCAGCGGCAGCGTCCAGTCGGGCCCGTGCCCGGCCACGACCAGCATCAGCACGAGGCCGACGACGCTGACCAGCTGATCGATGACGATCAGCGCGCGCCGCCGGCGCACCACATCCAGCCACGCTCCCAGCAGGGGTCCGGCGATCGCACCGGGCAGCACGGTGGCCGCCGCCGTGAGTCCGGCGATCGAGACGCTGCCGGTGCGGTCGAGCACGAGCAGTACGCCGGACACGTTGAACATCGCCCCGCTGACCCGGGCCAGGGAAACGGTGAGGACGAAGCCGCGGTAGCCGGGCGCCCGGAGCAGGCGGGCGAAGTCGCCGCGTGGTTCGCGTAGCTCCCCGAGCACGTGATTCATGTTGCCGGAAGCTGTCCGGACCCGGACGCCACGTGGCTCGGAGGGCTTGAGACAGTCCCGAACGTGGTAGGACGCGATCCATGCGCTACCTGGCCTTCGCCCTCTCCGTCGTCCTTTTCATCCTCGCCGTCCTGGCGGCAGTCCTGAGCGGGGGCGTCGGCTTCATCATCGTCGCCGTCCTGCTGGCCGGCCTGGTCGCGGTCGGCATCTGGGACGTCACTCAGCACCGCCACTCGATTCTTCGCAACTACCCGATCATGGGTCACGCCCGGTTCATGCTCGAGGCGATCCGGCCTGAGCTGCAGCAGTACTTCATCGAGCGCAACTACGACGGCCGGCCGTTCGACCGCGACACCCGGACCTCGATCTACGAGCGGGCGAAGGGGATCGAGGACGAGCAGGCCTACGGCACCGAGCGCGACGTTGGCGAGCCCGGCTATGAATGGCTCCTGCAGTCAGTCCACTCCTTCGATCCCCCCAAGGAGCCGGTCCGGGTGCGGGTCGGGGGGCCGGACTGCAGTCAGCCGTACGACATCGCGCTGCTCAACGTCTCGGCGATGAGCTTCGGCGCGCTGTCGGCTAACGCGCTCACGGCGCTGAACCGCGGCGCGGCCAAGGGCGGCTTTGCCCACGACACCGGCGAGGGTGGGCTGACCAAGTACCACCTCAACGGCGCCGACGTCGTGTGGGAGATCGGCACCGGGTATTTCGGCGCGCGCACCAAGGACGGCGGTTTCGACCGCGAGCAGTTTCGCGAGAAGGCCGGCCACGAGGCGGTCAAGATGGTCTCGCTGAAGCTCAGCCAGGGCGCCAAGCCGGGCATCGGCGGCGTGCTTCCCGGAGCCAAGGTCACCGAGGAGATCGCCCAGGCGCGCAGCGTCCCCAAGGGCCAGACCTGCGTCAGCCCGCCCGGCCATAAGGTGTTCTCGACGCCGCGCGAGTTGATCCGCTTCATCGCCGAGATGCGCGAGCTGGCGGGCGGCAAGCCGGCCGGCTTCAAGCTCTGCGTCGGTACGCGCCACGAGCTGCTCGCCATTTGCAAGGCGATGCTGGCCGAGGGCAGCACGCCCGACTTCATCATCGTCGACGGCTCCGAGGGCGGGACCGGGGCGGCGCCGGGCGAGTACGAGGACCACATGGGCACGCCGCTGACCGAGGGGCTGATGATGCTCCACAACTCCCTGGTCGGTGTCGGCTTGCGCGATCGCGTGAAAATCGGCTGCAGCGGCAAGGTGGCCACGGGATCGGACATCGTCAAACGTCTGGCCCAGGGTGCTGACTACTGCAACGCGGCGCGGGCGATGATGATGGCCGTCGGATGTCTGCAGACACAGCGCTGCAACACCAACCAGTGTCCGGTCGGGGTGGCGACCCAGGACCCCAGGCGAGCCAAGGCCCTCAATGTTCCCGACAAGACCGAGCGCGTCTACCGCTACCAGCACGCAGCCGTGGCCGAGGCCCAGCGCCTGATCGCGTCGATGGGATTGCACTCGCCTCACGATGTCGGCCCCCACCACCTCGTCCGGCGCATCGACCATCAGAACTCGCTCTCCTACGAGCAGATGTATGACTGGCTGACCCCGGGACAGCTGCTGGACGACCCCCCGGAAACCTGGGCCGCCGACTGGGAGCGGGCCGACGCCGAGTCCTTCGCTCCGCGATCCGCGTACGCAGGAGAGCCAAAATGACGACCGTCGCCGAAACGATCGTCACCGCGCTGGCCGAGCTGGGCGTCAAGCAGATCTGGGGTGTCGTCGGCGATGCACTGAATCCGGTCACGGATGCCATCCGGCGCGAGGAGCGGCTCGAGTGGATCGCCGTGCGCCACGAGGAGGCAGGCGCGTTCGCCGCCAGCGCCCAGGCCCAGCTGACCGGCACGCTGGGCGTCTGCATGGGGACGGTCGGACCGGGCTCGCTGCATCTGCTCAACGGGCTCTACGACGCCAAGAAGTCCCACGCGCCCGTGCTCGCCGTCTGCGGCCAGGTGCCGCTGGCCGACATCGGCTCGGACTTCTTCCAGGAGGTCGACAACGACGCCGTGTTTCGCGA
>DASXHG010000340.1:0-2035 GCA_036488625.1 Solirubrobacteraceae bacterium
GGCGCCTTCAACGACGTGTTGAGCGGCAACAACGACTTCACGGGCACCAACTCCGGCCAGTTCAGCGCCCGGCCCGGCTACGACATGGCCAGCGGACTCGGAAGTCCGAACGCCGGAACCCTGATCCCACGGCTGTGCGCCAGCGCGCTGCGCCTGATCCCGATCCCCGCTCAGCGCACGGCGCGCCGCGCGACCATCTCGCCCCTGCGGGTCGGGTACGGCGATGTCCCCCATGTTGGTCTGACCCTCAGTGTCCGCGGCCTCCCCCGGGGTCTGCACTTTGACCGATCCAGAGCGCGGATAACTGGGACGCCCCGGCGACTCGGCGTCTACCACGTGATCATCAGCGCCAGTGACAAGGACGGCGCCCGGGCCCGGGAGAAGTTCACGTGGACGATCGGCAACGTGACTCGTCTGCTCCACGTTTCCGTGACCGGGCTGAGCGCCCGGCGTCCGACCCTCGGCTTCACGGTCACCGCTGGACGCCGCTCCCCCGCAGTCCGCGAGCTGATCATCGCGGTCCCCACCGAACTGAGGCTGCGCTCCACCCGGTCGATCTCGGTCGGCACGGCCAACCGCCACCTGCGGTTCAGAGCGCAGGTCTCGGGCGGAAGGCTCAGGCTCACCCTGCGTAAGCCCCAGACCGCGGTCGCGGTGGTCCTCGGTCCTCGCGCGGTGAACAACGGGCCCGGCGGCGGCTCTCACCCCGGTCAGCTGGCCGTCACCGCTGTCGCCAGCGACAGCTCCACCAGCCACCTGTACGCCGGAATCAACCGCCGATGAGCATGATCCGCGGCTCGTGCTCCGCGGACGTGGACTTTCCGATCGATCGCTGCTGGGCATTGGTGGCCGATGTCGAACACGCCCCCGAGTGGCAGCGAACCCTGCAGTCGGTCACCGTCTGCGAACGTGACGCGGAGGGCCGGGCGATCGTCTGTGACACCGTCAACGACGCCAAGCTGCGCAAGGTCCGGGTGCGGATCCGGGTGGAGTACGAGGAGCCGCGCCAGATCAGTTTCCGCCAGATCGCCTCCGAGGACCTCGATGACATGGAGGGCAGCTGGGACCTGGAAGCACTGGGCCCGGATCGCACGCGGGTGACCTATTCCCTCGGCGTCGACCCCGGTCCGATTCCCCGCCTCGCCCGCCCCCTGGAACGAGCCATCCGGCCACTGGTCATGGGCCACCAGGCTCAGGAGCTCGAGCGCGCGCTGTCGGCGGGACGCTGAGCCGGCCGGCCAGCGGACCCGCGAGACGTCAGGCCGGCTGGGTTGCGCGGGCGACCTCGCGCAGGACGGCGATCATCTCCCGCGCCGCCGGATTCACCCCCGGGGCGGTCATCGTGGCCGCGGTCACACGCCGGACGGGACTGGGCCGGGACAGCTCTCGCACGACCACGCCGGAATGGACGCGCGTCAGCGCCAGGCGCGGGATCAGGGCGACACCGACCCCCGCCGCGACCAGTCCCTGGACCGTGTCGTAGTCGTCGCTCTCGAACGCGACGTCGGGCTGAAAGCCCGCCGCCAGGCAGGTACGGACGACGTGGCGCGCACACGTGCTCGCCGCCGAGGTCTGCACCCATTGCTGATCGCTCAGGTCGGTCAGGGTCAGGGCCCGCTTGCTGACCAGGGGGTGGGCGGCGGGCAGCGCGACCTGCATCGGGTCCTCGAGCAGGGTCACGTTGCGCAGCCCCGCTCCCGGGCGCTCCCGGACCCCGGGGAACTGAAACAACAGCGCGAGGTCGAACTCGCCAGCTCGCAACCGAGGTCCGATCTCCTCCGGCTCGCCCTCGGCCAGCGTCAGCGCGACGTCGGGATGGTCGCGGCGGAAGCGGGCCACCGCGAGCGGCATCAGCGTGGCGCCGGCGGAAGGAAACGACGCCACCCGCAGGCGCCCCCGGCGCACGCCCAGCACCGCCGCCAGATCGGTTTCAGCGGCCTCGACCTGAGCGAAGATCGCCTCCGCGTGCGAGACGAGTGTGGAGCCGGCGGCGGTGGGCCGAACGCCGCGGCGATCGCGCACGACGAGGGTGGCT
>DASXHG010000386.1:0-8420 GCA_036488625.1 Solirubrobacteraceae bacterium
AGGCGCTCCTGCAGCGCCTGGGCCAGGAGATGGCGCTGGCGCTCGGTGAGCTTGCCGATCGGCTTGGTTTCCGCAATCTGGTTGCGGGACAGGAACTTCCGGCACCGGGTCGTGCCCCACCGTCGCTGGCTCATGAGCAGATCGCTCACTGACCAACTGCTCGCCGCCTCGGGGCAGGTGAGGAGAACGTCCGCGGCAGAGACCTCGCCGAGAGCAATGCGCCGTTTGAGCCCCGCTCGGGCCAATCGAATCTCGTTGGCGCGCTCAAGAGCGCGAAGACGCTGCGGCTCAGCGGTACTCAGGGCAGTCGGCTGCGTCATTTAGGTGTTTCACTCCGCTCATACTCGGTCCGCTCCCGCGAGCGGACATTGGCCATTACCGGCTGCGCCGCGCGATCCCGCTGCCGCACGCCATCAGCCGTCCTGCGTGTATTTGGGGCAGAGCACAGTCGCTCTTATGTGCCTCCGAGACTGGTAGCCCCGCCCGTCGGTCACTTCCTCAAATCGCCCCGGCCGATCACCGTCGGCGACGGACTGAAACCTAGAACACCGACGAGGTCACAGCAACGTTACAAGTGGTGTTGGAAGCGCACAGAGCGCCTTTTTTCTGCGCCGATCTGTTTGTGCATTCGCGTACAAGAGAAAAGACGGCATACACGTGGGATGGCGCTGTCCGAGCCCTAAAACATCCGTCCATAACGGGTCCGGATCTGCTATGCGCCGGGTGCCGCCCGCCCTTGAGCGGGGGGCTCGACTTAGGCGCTGGCCGCGGTCCGGCCGGTCGGCAGCGGGCCGTGCTCGGCCTCGAAGCGCTGCTTCACGGAAGCGAAGATCGCCAGCGCCCGATCCAGGGTCTCGCGGTCATGAGTGGCCATCACGCTCGTGCGCAGCAGCGCTCCGGCCGGAGGCACAGCGGGGTGCAGGGCGACGTTGACGAACACCCCGGCGTCGTAGAGCGCCTTCCACAGGAAGGCTGCCTTCCAGTCGTCGCCGACCACGACCGGGACGACCGTGGTCACGATCTCGGTCCCGTCGGCCAGCTTGGTCGGCTCGACGACCTTAAAGCCGAGATCGTGCAGCCCGGCGTGCAGGTAGCGGGCGTTCTCGAGCGCGCGAGCGAACAGCTGGGGGCCCTCCTCCGAGCGGCAGATGCGCACCGCGGCGAGCGTCGCCCCCACCGCGGCCGGGACGGCGGCGGCGGTGAACATGAACGGCCGCGACTGGATGCGCAGGAACTCGACGACGTCGGCGGGACCGGCGATGACCCCTCCGCAGGAGGCCAGCGACTTCGAGAAGGTCGCCATCCGCAGGTCGACGTGGTCCTCGACCCCGAACAGCTCCGAGGTGCCGGCGCCACGAGCGCCGAGCACTCCCAGCGCGTGCGCCTCATCGACCATCAGGCGGGCGCCGTAGCGGCCGCACAGCTCGACGATCTCCGGCAGCGGCGCCACGTCGCCCTCCATCGAGAAGACGCCGTCGACCACGACCAGGACACCACCACCGTCGCCGGCGGCCTTTTGCAGGGTGTATTCGAGCCGGTCCAGCCGGTTGTGGCGGAACGGGCGCAGCTTGGCTCGGGAGAGGATGCAGCCGTCGAGAATCGACGCGTGGTCGCCCGAATCCGCGATCACCGTGTCACCGGGCCCGAGGATCGTCCCCAGCGCCCCGAGGTTGGCCTGGTGGCCGGTCGTGAAGACGATCGCCGCCTCGGTTCCCATCCAGGCGGCCAGTTCCTCCTCGAGCTCGAGGTGGAGGTCGATGGTCCCGTTCAGAAACCGCGATCCGGTCAGCCCGGTGCCGTACTTGGCCAGCGCGTCAGCGGCGCCCTGGCGGACGCGGGGGTCACCGGTCAGCCCGAGGTAGTTGTTGGAGCCCAGCATGATCCGCTGAGCGCCTTCCATCTCCACGACCGGGAGCGTCGGACCCTCGAGCACGCGGAAGTAGGGGAGCGCGTCGAGCTCGCGGGCCGCCCGGAGCTGCTCGAGGCGCTCGTGCTCGCGCGCTTTGGCAAAGACATCGATCGAAGTCGGCATGGGCCGTCATGCTAACGACCGCCAACGGTGTCACCATGGGGGCTGATGAGCCCTGAGCCCGATCAGATTCCGGCTGAGCCCGATTACGTGACCGGGGACGACGAGGAGGTCGTCGACGGCCTGCCCGTCCTCGTCGAGACGCGGACGCTCGAGCCGGCCGCAGCCGCCGCCCTCCCCGCGGTTCAGGCCGCCGCCGCTGCCGCGACCGGATTCGTCGCCGGAGCGGCGACGCTCGCCCTCCTGCGCCGCCACAGCGCCCGCAAACTGGCTCGCGCCCGGCTCCAGCGCCGCGGCCCGGCCGGGATGCCCGTCGTCGCCAGCCGTTCGTTCCTGGTCGACGTCCACCTGCTGGCCAAGCCGGGGGAGTGAGCGAGCACAGCTTGCTGGAGGTCCGGACCGGCGGCGACTCGCTGGAGGTTCGGGTCGAGGTCCGGCCGCGCTGGCCGTTCCGCCTCTCCCGGCGCACGGGCCTCGACGGCGTGGCCCAGGTTCGGGGCGGCGTCCTTCACCGCCTGCTTCACCTCGGGGAGGAGTCGGTCTCGATCCGGGTGGCCCAGATCGCCCCCGACCGCGTCCTGTTCGGCGCCCGCGCCCGGCGCCGAGAGGTCGCCGAGTGGGGTCTTGAGCGGATGCGTTTCGCCCTCGGGATCGACCAGGATCTGGGCGAGTTCTACGACCGCTTTCGCTCTGACCCGCTGATCGGGCGCTCGGTCCGCGCCAACCCCGGTCTGCGCGTGTCCGCGCGGCCCGACCCGTTCGAGGCGCTGGTGTGGGCCATCTGCGAGCAGCTGATCGAATACGAGCGGGCGGCCTTGATTGAGCGCCGGTTGACCTCGAGACTCGGGCGCCGCTGTCCCGAGACCGGACTGCGTGACTCGCCGACCGCGGCCGTGCTCGCCGCTCAGGCCCCAGCCCTGTTCGCGTCTCTGGACCTCAGCCCGGCACGATCACTGACCCTGCTCCGGGCCGCGAAGGAGGTCGCCAGCGGGCGCGTGGACCTGCTCGACCCCGATCACGAGCGAGGCTGGCGTCGCCTGCGCCGGATCCCCGGGATCGGCAGCTGGACGATCCAGATGCTCGCCTTCACCGGCCAGGGCCGGATGGACCAGCTGCCGGCCGGCGACCTGGCCTACATCAAGCTCGTCGGGCGCCTGCTCAACGACGACCCCCGGTCTCGCTCCACCGAGGACGAGGTGAACGAGTTCTTCGCCCGCTTCGCGCCCTGGAGCGGCCTGGCTGGCCTGCACGCCCTGCGCTCCGGGGGCGACGTGAGCGGCGCACTGGCCGCCTGAGCCCGGGCCTACGGACCCTGCCCGGCCAGCAGCTGGTTGGTCTCCGCGGCCACGATCGAGGCCGGGTTGGAGATCAGGTGGTGGCTGAGCATCCACTGCCCGTAGGTCGTCCACTGGCGGCTGTTCTGCCAGCCCCAAGGCTGATTGGAGCTCGCCGGGAAGTAATCGGGCAGCGTCGCCTTGACGCTCGCCGACTGCAGCTTGCGGCTCAGCGACGGATTGGCGCTGATCAGCGCGTCGACGCCCGCGGCGGGATCGCTGCGCACCGACCCGTAGCCCCGGCCGAGGGCCTGGACGAAGCGCCGCAGCAGGTTGGTCTGCTTGGCGATCTCGTTTTCACGGACGACGAGGACGAGCTCGTTGTAGTTGGGCACGCCGGCGTTCTCGACGTGGATCACGTTCACGCGCCGGCCCAGCTGACGCAGCTGGATTGCCTCGTAGTTCCAGTAGGCGCCGAGGGTGGCCGCCACCCGGTTCGAGAGCATCGCCGGGACGAGGTCAGAGCCGACGTTGACCTCCTTGACCGAGCTCGTCGGCACCCCGGCGTGCTGGAGGATCGTCTGCAGGTAGGCGTGCTGGTAGGGGATGCCGGCGTCGCCGACCGTCTGTCCGCGCAGCTGCTTGGGGGTGGTGATGTGCCGTTTGGTCAGCGACACGATCGAGGTCAGCGGCCGCTGCACGAGGGCGGCGATCGAGACCAGCGGCAGCCCCTTGTCGCGGGCCAGCAGCACCTCGGGCTCATAAGAGATGGCCACGTCGATCTTGCCCGCCGCCAGCAGCTGCAGCGGCGTGGCCGGGTTGCTCGGCGTCTGCACGTGGACGTTCAGCCCGGCCTGGCGGAAGTAACCGGCCGACAGGGCCCGATAGAGCCCGACGTGGTCGGCATTGGGGAACCAGTCGAGCATCAGCGAGACGGGCTGCGTGGTGCTCGCCGCGGCGCTCACGGTGTCTTTCTTCTCGCCGCAGGCGGCCAGCGCCATGGCCGCGGCCAGCGCGGTCAGGAGCAGGAGCGGTCGTCTCATTGAATCGGGTCTCCAATCGGTCGGTGGGCCCAGGGCAGGGTCAGCCGCTCGGCCAGGTTGAGAAGTGTGAACAGGGCGATCGCGAACAGCGACAGGATCACCACGGTGGCAAACGCCCGCGCCGTGAGGAGTTGGGGGATCGACTGCTCGAACAGGTAACCAAGTCCGGCGTTGGCCCCGGACTGCTCGGCGAACACCGCCCCGATCACGGCCACGATCACGGCGATCTTGGCGCCTGTGAACACGCCCGGGAGCGCGGCCGGCAGCTCAACGTGGCGAAACGTCCGCCAGCGCGAGGCATCGAAGGTCCGCATCAGCTTGATCAGGTCGGGGTCGATGGCGGAGAACGCGGCCAGCGTGGTCACGACGATCGAGAAGAACGAGACCATGGCCACGACGATCACCTTGGGCAGCAGACCGAAGCCCAGCCACAGCACCAGAACGGGGGCGAGCATCGGGATCGGAATCGTCTGTGAGGCGATCAGAAGCGGCAGCGAGGCCCGGCGGACAGTGATGAAGAAGTGCATGAGGCTGGCGATCAGCAACGCTCCCAAAGCGGCGACGACGATGCCGAGCAGGATTTCCTCGGCCGTGACCAGGAAGTTGGACCACAGCAGCCCGCGGTCGTCATACAGCGCCGTGGCCACGGAGTGCGGAGCGGGCAGGATCAGCGAATCCGCGCCCCCGGCATCGACGTAGAGCTCCCAGACTCCCACCAGCACGGCCAGCAGGACCCCGGCTCGCCACAGACCCAGCGCGCGCCTCATTCCGGCATTCCCAGGGCTCGGTAGACGCGCTCGCGCAGCGCCGTCAGCGCGGGATCGGTCCGCCGCCGGGGGCGGGGGAGGGCGACCTCGACCTCGGCCACCGCCCGCCCGGGCCGGGGGGACATGACCACGACCCGATCGCCGAGCACCACGGCCTCCTCGACGTCGTGCGTAACGAGCACGACGGTGCGGGGCTCGTCGGACAGCATCTGCGCGAGCCACGACTGCATCTCGGCGCGGGTGATGGCGTCCAGGGCCGCGAACGGCTCATCCAGGGCCAGGACGGGCTTGCCGGCCAGCAGCGAGCGCAGGAAGGAGACCCGCTGCCGCATCCCGCCCGAGAGCTCGGCCGGGCGGGTGGCCGCAAACTCCTGCAACCCAAATCGCTCCAGCCAGGGCTGCGCCGCCGCCCGTGCCTGCACCCGCGAGATCCCCCGCGATCGCAGGGCCAAGGTGGCGTTGTCCAGTGCGCCCAGCCAGGGCAGCAGCAGGTCGCGCTGGGGCATCAGCGCGGCCGGGGCGGCTTCGATCACGCCGCCGTCGGGACGCTGCAGCCCGCAGATCAACTCGAGCAGGGTCGTCTTCCCGGACCCGCTGGGGCCGACGACCGCGACTATTTCGCCCTGCCCGGCGTGCAGCGACATGCCGTCCAAGGCCGTCACCGGCCCGGCCCGGGTGGCGAACGTGCGGCTGACTGACTGAACGCGCACCCCACCGGTGCGCTCCCGTTCGCCGGGCTCCTGGGGCGGAGCCTCGATCATCGGTCGTTTCACTCCCTCCGCGGGCATTACCCCACAGGTTCGAAGGGTCAGTGCCAGGTGCAGACTCAAACCGCGAGCCTGCGAGCGGCGCTATCTCAGCCGGCGCTCCCGCCAGCCCCCCTGGGTTTCCAGATGTGAAGCTCGATGGTAGTGGATTCGCCCACCCACGCGGGCGCCCGCCGGGCGCGATAACGTGCGCCCATGCGCCGCTTCGCAACGCCGCGTCGGCTGGCCATCGCGGCGGCGCTAGTGGTCCTCCCGAGCCTGTTCGTGCCGGGCGTGGCGTCGGCGGCCACGGCCAAGCCGCACGCGAAGTTTCACCCGCGGCTGCGCTTTGCCATGGGGCTGATCCCCCGCCGCGGGGCGTTTGACCCCGCCGCCGGTCCCGCGCTCAAGGTCGTCTACCACGGCGGCCGTGTGATGCGGGGGGTCACGATCCACACCGTCTTCTGGGCGCCCGCCGGCTATCACTTCGACGGGTCGCCGGGCGGCGGCGCGCCGGGTTACGAGGCGCTCATGAAGCAGTTCCTCGTCGACGCCGCCCACGGCGGGCCAGCCGGGGCGGATGTGTTCTCGACCCTGACCCAGTTTCATGACCAGAGCGGTCCCGGAGATCCGCACCTGAGCTACGACCCCAGCGCTGACTCGATCGACCTCACGGCCCCGTATCCGGGTCGGGGCAGTCAATGCGCGTCGCCTTCGGGCACGGCGACGTGCATCACCGACGACCAGCTCCAGCGCGAGCTCGACTCCGTGATTGCCGCCCAGGCGCCGAGCGCCCGTGGGCTGACGAACGTGTGGCTCGTGTTCCTGCCCCCCGATGTCGACACCTGCATCCTGGCCGGCAGCTGCGCCAGCGACGCCTTCGCCGGCTACCACTCCGTGTTCGACCGCGGCCACGGGCCGACCGTGTACGTGCCGGTCCCCGACCCGCTGATCGAGGTCACGCCGCCCCCCGGGGCCGATCCACAGGGCAACCCCGAGGGAGAGTCCGCGCTGGACACGGTCGCCCACGAGATCGTGGAGTCGATCACCGATCCGTACGGCACGGGCTGGATGGACCCCACCGGCATGGAGGTGGGTGACAAGTGCGAGCTCGGTCCGCAGGCGGGCACCCCGATCGGCTACGCGCCGGATGGCTCTCCCTATAACCAGCTCATCAACGGGCACCAGTACCTGCTCCAGGAGATGTGGTCAAACGACATCTCGGGCTGCGTGCAGGGTTCGACCGCCCCGGGACCCACGGCGGACCTGCCGTCGGTTTCCATGCGGCAGTTCAGTCCCTGGCTCACAGGCAGCCTCGGCCACCCGGGAAGCACGGCGGTGCACATCGAGTTGGACCGCGGTCAGACCGGGGTGGCCACGGCCAGCACCCGCACTCGCGCCGACGGGAGCTGGGGTCCGGTCCGGCTCCGCGCCGCCCACGGGGCCAGCCATGCGGTCGGCGATGACCGGGAGGTCCTGCTCGTCAGCTACGGCTTCGGTTTCGGGGCCCCGCCCCCGGAGGCGATCGCTCCCGGCGCCGGCGGCGATCCCTTCTCTGAGGCCGGCTTCACCGGCTGGACGGACCTCGATAACGGCGTCGTCGTTGGTGCGCGCTCGGTGCAGATCAACCCCTGTGGCCAGGTCGGGGTGCTCGCCCTCCGCGTCGGCGGAAGGCTGACCGAGCCGCCGGCTCAGCTGTGCAACACGCAGACCGATATCGCCTCGGTCTCGACCGGGCCGATCAGACCTGGCACGCGCGTGCTGTTCAGCAGCGATGACAACCGGGCGGCGCTGCCCGGCCTGACCCCCGACGGAGCGCTGGTCAAGCTGACCATCGCGCCCGGCGAGCCCAACGCGCTCGCAAACCAGCTCGGCGGGGGCGTGCCGACCTGTGAGGCGCTGCTGCGTATCGGCACCGTGCGCTGCGGCGGCCTGGAGGCCGACGCCCGCTACCGGCTGGCTGGTCGCGCGGTGCGGTCAAGCCTCCGGGGCGTGGCCGCCCTGTCCGGGCTGCGCCTGCACGGCGGCCAGTTGATCGCCCTGGTCAATCGCGGCGGGCGTCTCCTGACCACGCTTCACGTCGCCCACCTCCGTGTTGACCTCGTGGGCGCGCGGACGCGGATCGCGGGTGGTCGCTGCCAGCCCGGTGATTTCTACGGCGCCGTGCCGACGTTCTCCTCGCAGGCCGGGCTCTCGGGCGCGGGGCTCCTGTCGGCGGTCATCTGCCCACCGAGCGGACGCGCGCACGGCCTCAGCACGGCGACGATCGCCCAGACCGATGACTTCAGCGGTGGTCAGACAATCGTCACCGTGCCCCGGATCGACTCCACGATGCCGCTCGCCGATGAGACCCTCTACGGCCCCTTCCGGGCCTCGGCGCAGTCGGGCCTGCCCGGACCGGCGGGCTCGGTGATCGCCCGCGGGACGCCGGTCGCCGTCCGGATCACACCGGCCGGATCGCGGCGCGCCGTGTTCAGCGCCGCCAACGTCGACACCGCCCGGGGCGTGGCCGTCCGCGCGCTCCCCGCCGGGACCTACTTGGCGCAGTGGCGCCTGCACGA
>DASXHG010000434.1:0-2204 GCA_036488625.1 Solirubrobacteraceae bacterium
CGGCGAGCTCGGTCGCCTGACCCAGGACCACACCCTGGTCGAGGAGCTGCTGCGTCGTGGCAAGCTGACCGAGGAGCAGGCCGCCGAGCACCCCCAGCGCTCGATCATCACCCGGGCCCTGGGCGTCGACCCCGAGGTCGATGTGGATACGCGGACGTTCATCGCCCGGGCCGGAGATGTGGTCCTGCTCTGCAGCGACGGTCTGACCTCGATGATCAACGAGAAGCAGGTCGCAGCCGTCCTGCGTGAGGAATCCAATCTCGACCGCGCCGCCGAGCGTTTGATCGCCGAGGCCAACGCGGCCGGCGGCCGGGACAACATCACGGTGGTCCTGTTTCGCCTCGAGGATGTCGCCGACGCCGACGCCGAGGACGGCGCCGGAGGCGCAGACCAGCCGACCATCGTCGGGATGAGCCAGGCCGGCGGAGCCGGCAATACGGTGACCGCCGCGCCGGCCGGCACAGCCCCGGCGGCGAGCCCGAGCGCTCCGGCCGAGACGGCCCCGCGCGTTCCGGCCGCCCGCGTGCCGGTGACCCGCCCGCGGGGAGGCGAGCCTCCCCCGAAGGGCGCCCGGCGCACCCGGCGCCCAGCGCGGTTGGCCAAGCCGGTGGCGGCGCTGGTCACGGCGCTCGTCCTCCTATTCCTGATCGGCGGCGGGGGCTACCTGGCGACTCGCCAGCTGTTCTTCCTCGGCACCAACAATCAGGGGATCGTCACCGTCTACCGCGGGCTGCCCTACAACCTGCCCCTGGGCCTGCACCTGTATGAGACCTACTACGTCTCCGGCATCCCGCTGACGGCCGTACCGCCGGCCCGCCGTAACGAGATGGTCAACCATCAGATCCGCTCGCAGTCGGATGCGGTCAGCCTCGTGCACGCGGCCGAGCTCGGTCAGCTGACGCGATGAGGGCCCGCAACCGAGAACTGTTCGGGCTGATCCCGGCCTCGCTGTTGGTCACGGCCGGATTCGCCGGCGTCTTCATCCAGCGCTCCAACCACCTGTCCAACATCTCGCTGACCTACGGCGCGATCTTCCTCGGCCTGTGTCTGGCCGCGCACATCTTCATCCGCTTCACGCTCCCCTACGCCGACCCGTACCTGTTTCCGCTGATCGCGCTGCTGGCCAGCTTCGGGATCGTGATGGTCTACCGGATCGACGCCACCCTGGCGCGGCAGCAGGCGCAGTGGTTCGTATTCGGGCTGGTCCTGTTCGTCGTCACGATCATCGCCTTTCGCGATTACCGCAAGCTCGAGCGCTACCGCTACACGATCGTCGCCGTCTCGCTCGGGATCCTGCTCCTTCCCCGGGTGCCCGGGATCGGCGCGCAGGTCAACGGCGCCTACCTGGGCGTGCGCATCCCCGGCGTCTTCATCTTCCAGCCCACCGAGTTCGCCAAGATCGGCCTGGTCATCTTCCTGGCCAGCTACCTGCGTGACACCCGCCAGGTCCTGGTCATGGGGGCGCGGCGCATTCTCGGGGTGACGCTGCCGCCGCTCAAGCACTTCGGCCCCGTGCTCGTGATCTGGGGCGTGGCGATGATCATCCTGCTGCTGCTGCACGACATCGGTTCGTCGCTGATGTTCTACGGCGCGCTGCTCTCGATGCTGTACGTCGCCACCGGGAGGCTGTCGTTCGTGGTTATCGGGCTGCTGGCGTTCGTACTCGGGGCGTGGTTTCTGGGCACCCATATCCACCACATCTCCGACCGCGCCGACGCCTGGCTGCATCCGTTCAACCCCCACCTCTACAACGAGATCGGGGGCAGCTTCCAGCTCGCCAACGGCATCTTCGCCCAGGCCGCGGGCGGGTTATTCGGGCAGGGCTTCGGGCAGTCGGTGATCACCGTCCCGGGAACGAACCCGACCGCCTATCTGATCCCCGCTCCCCAGACGGACATGATCTACGCCATCATCACCGACGAGCTGGGGCTGTTCGGAGCTGCCGCGGTGCTGCTCACCTACCTGCTGTTCGTCGCCCGCGGGTTCAAGGCGGCGGTGCTGGCTCGGGATTCCTTCTCGACGCTGCTCGCGACCGGCCTGTCGGCAGTGTTCGCGCTCCAGGTGTTCGTGATCGTCGGCGGGGTGACGCGGGTCATCCCGTTGACGGGCGTGACCCTTCCCTTCATCTCCTACGGCGGCTCGTCGATCGTGGCCAATTTCGTGCTCCTGGCCCTGCTGCTGCTCGTTTCCGACCGGGCGCGACG
>DASXHG010000435.1:0-1708 GCA_036488625.1 Solirubrobacteraceae bacterium
GGCCTGCCGTCCGCGGACGAGCTGGCCCGCAGCACGCGCCGGGCGCTGGCCGCAAGGGCCGTCATCGAGCAGGCCAAGGGCGTCATCGCCGCGCAGACCGGCCTCGACATGGCCGCTTCGTTTGATTACATGCGCGCCCTCGCGGCCGAGCGCGGGCAATTGCTTGAGACCCTCGCGCAAGATCTCGTCGACGCCACCGCCCGTCCGTCGGAGTAAACCCCCGGGCCAGGCTAGCTTCGGCCGAACCAGTGGCAGCACGGTCCGTTCGGGATAAATGATCTTGAATTTCCGCAGATCGGGCCACCCGGCGGCGCGGTGCGGAGAAAACCAGGGAAGCCGGCGCTCACACTGTTTGGCCCGGTGCCGACGGGTAGCACGGCCAGCCAGCGCTGCACGGAACGTGCCGACGTGGTCCGAAGCATGTGGGGAGAAGAGCGTGACTGAAGCAAAACCACTCGCCATTGTCACCGGCCCATCCAGCGGCATCGGCCGTGAGCTGGCGCGCCAGTTCGCCACCCACGGCTTCGACGTGATCGTCGTGGCCGAGGACGCGGAGCTGGCGTCGGCGGCCGATGAACTCGCCCGGGGGCGAGGCGGACATCCAGGCGGTGCGGACCGACCTCGCCACCGACGAAGAGGCGCTGATGGCCGGCCGTAGCCAGGTGGTCGCGGGATCGGCCGAGAACAAGGTCCAAGGCGGGACGGAACCGAAACATCGATCGCGCCGCCCGTTTGACGCCGCTGCCTCCGGGCAGCCAGGCCGAACGAGGTCAGCAAGGCCTTCGCCAAGTAGCCGGAGGAGGAATCATGGCAAACGCATTCGAAATTCTGGGCCGGGACCACGAAGAGGTCAAGCGGATGCTGTCCGAGCTTGAGCTCGGGCCGACCGCGGCCACCGGGGCGAACGCGGATCAGCTGGCGTTGCGCAAGAAGATGGTCCAGCAGCTCGTCATCGAGGAGTCCAAGCACGAGGCGGTCGAGGAGATGTACTTCTGGCCGATCGTGCGCACGCGCCTGACCGGCGGCGACGGCGTCGCCGACGAGGCCCAGAATCAGGAGCAGGAAGGCAAGTCGGTCCTAGACCAGCTCGACAAGCTGTCACCGGAGGACGCGGACTTCGAGGCTCAGCTCTCTGCCTTCATCCGGGCGGGACGCGAGCACATCGCCTTCGAGGAGACCACGGTGTGGCCGAGCCTGCGGGCCTCGCTCTCCGCTCAGGAGGCGGACGATCTCGGGCGCAAGCTCGAGGAGGGCAAGAAGACGGCCCCGACCCGGCCGCATCCGCATACCCCGGCCTCGCCGGGCGTGCTCAAGACCGCGGGCCCCGCGGTAGCCGCCGCGGACCGGCTCCGCGACGCGGTCACCGGGCGGGACGGCCGGGACGAGTAGCACTCAGGTCCCGGATTTACGAGTGATCCCCAGCGCGTGGATCAGATCGCCTAGCGGGGAACTGGGAGGCGATTTGGCCACGCGCTGGGCCGCCTGACGACCTTGGGCCGACAGGCACCAGTCGCGCCACCGATCCATTTCGCCGGGATCGATGGCGCCCCCCGACCCCGGTGTCACCACGGCGGGCCAGCCCCATGACCCGGCTTGGGCGGTCACCTTGGCACCTCCCGCCACAGGATCCACGGCCAGCGCGGGCACGCCCTGTTTGAGCGCGAGCACGAGGCCGTGCATCCGCATGGTGATCACGAGATCGAGCCGA
>DASXHG010000439.1:0-2297 GCA_036488625.1 Solirubrobacteraceae bacterium
GTCTGGCGATCGGTACGGCCGCTGCAGATCATGAAATAGTCGGCGTAGCCGATCATCCCGCGCAGATCCAGCTGCACGACGTCTATGGCCTTGCGGTCCGTGGCCAGTTCGGCGATCGCTGCCGCCATCTGCTCGGGGGCCAGAGTGGTCTGCGTTTCGGCGTTCATGTCCTGGGGTTTTCCTCCGCGTAGAGGTTGTGGTGCTCGATGTACCGGGCCACCGCATCGGGGACCAGGTACCGGATGGGCTGAGCAGCGCGCACCCGACGGCGGATCATGGTCGAGGAGACCCCGATCCGCGGCATGGTGAAGAAGCGCGAGCGCTCTCCACCTTTGAGGGTGCTGAGTGTGTCCTGAACCGCGGCTCTAGCGGTGCCCTGACGCTTGGCGATGGCCAGAGTGGCCAGCCTCAGGACGTGCTCCGGCTCCCGCCAGCGGGGCAGTCCGACCGCGATGTCTCCACCGACGATCAGGAAGAGCTCAGGTTGGGACTCGTGCGATGACAGCTCCCTAAGCGTATCGACTGTGTACGACGGTCCCTCGCGGCCGAGCTCGAGCTCGGACACGGCAAAGCGCTGGTCATCCCCCACCGCAAGCCGGCAGAGCTCGAGGCGGTGCCCTGCGCCGGGCTCGTGTTCGACCGGCTTGTGAGGAGGAATCCGCGCCGGAACGAACAGCACCTGATCGAGCTCGAGCTCGCGGTGGGCCTCCTGCGCGCAGACGAGATGACCGATATGGGGCGGATTGAAGGTACCGCCGAGAATGCCTATTCGCACTGGTGGATCAGGTCGACCGGAGCCCTCAGGCGCGAACGTGACCCTCGCCCTCGACCAAGTACTTGATCGTGCACAGCTCGGTCAGCCCGATCGGGCCGCGGGCGTGGAGTTTCTGGGTCGAGTTGCCGATCTCGGCCCCTTTTCCGAACTGACCCCCGTCGGTGAACCGCGTGGAGGCGTTGACGTACACGCAGGCCGCGTCGACTCCGAGCTGAAAGGCGCGCGCGGAGGCCGTGTCCCGGGTCACGATCGCCTCCGAGTGGCCGCTACCGTGCCGGTTGATGTGCTCGATCGCCGCGGCGGGCGAGTCAACGACGCCGACCGCCATCTCCAGGGCCAGGTACTCGGTGTCCCAGTCCTCATCGGTGACGGCGTCGAGCTCGATCCCCGGTGCGGCGGCACGAGCACGCCCGTCACCATGCAGAATCACTCCGGCCGAGCGGAGCGCGGGCAGCACCCGGGGCAGGAAGGTCGCCGCCTCGTCACGGTGCACCAACAGCTTCTCGGCCGCGTTGCAGGTGGCGGGCCGCTGCAGCTTGGCGTTGAGCACGATTGCCTCCGCCGCCTCGTGATCGGCCCCCGCGTCGACGTAGATGTGGTTATTGCCCGAGGCGGCGTAGATGACCGGAACGGTGGCCACGGCCTTGAGCGCTGCCTTCAGGCCCTCGCCGCCACGGGGAATGATGAGATCGATCACGCCGGCCTGGGTGGCCAGCTCGGCCAGATCCTCGCGACCGCTGTCGGCCAGCAGCGCCAGCGCCCCCTCGGGCAGCCCGGCGGCCGTGGCGGCCTCGATCGCGATCGCGGCCAGGATGGCGTTTGAGTTGGCAGCCGCGCTCGAGCCGCGCAGAACGACCGCGTTGCCCGACTTCAGGCACAGCGCGGCGGCATCGATGGTCACATTCGGGCGCGCCTCGTAAACGATCGCGATCACACCGAGCGGAACCCGGACCTGGCGCAGCTCGAGACCGTTGGCCAGCCGCGAGCCCCCCACGACCTCGCCCACCGGGTCGGGCAAGGCGGCGATCTTGCGCACGCCGGCGGCCATCTCAGCCACCCGGCCGGAGTCGAGCGCCAAGCGGTCCATGAGCGGTTCGGACAGCCCCGCCTCGCGTCCCAGCTCGAGGTCCACCGCGTTGGCGGCCACGATCTCTTCGGTCCGCCCGACCAAGGAGGCGGCGGTCGCCTCCAGCGCGATGTCCTTGGTGTCAGACCCGAGCGTGGCCAGGGTGCGGGCGGCGCGCTGGGCAATGCGACAGGTATCGGTTATGGACACGGCTGTGCTGGCCATGGGCCTAGGTTACGACAGCACGAGATAGTCGCGGTGAACCGCCTCTTCACTGGCGCGCGGGAGCCGTTGACGGACCGCGCCCGACTGCAGCCCGCGGACCTCGAGCAGCTCGCCGGCTGAGTAGTTGGAGATCCCCTTGGCCACCGGGTGGCCGTCGTGGACGATCTCGACGGCGTCGCCGGCGGCAAACGTCCCGGCGACATCGAGAATCCCCACCGGCAGGAGACTGGT
>DASXHG010000034.1:0-2186 GCA_036488625.1 Solirubrobacteraceae bacterium
CTCGGCCAGACCGTCCCCTTCGGGCCCGATGTGATCTTCGCCTGTCGGGACATCCCCAACTTCGCCGTGCACGTGGAGATCTGTGAGGACCTGTGGGCGGCAATCCCGCCCAGCACCGACGCCGCACTGGCCGGAGCGACCGTCCTGACCAACCTTTCGGCGAGCAACATCACCGTCGCCAAGGCCGGCTACCGGCGCACGCTGTGCGAGTCGCAGTCCGCGCGCACGATCTCCGCCTACCTCTACACGGCGGCCGGGATGGGAGAGTCGACGACCGACCTGGCTTGGGATGGCCACGCGCTGATCTACGAGAACGGTCAGATGCTGGCCGAATCAGATCGCTTCTCCGAGGACGAGCAGCTGCTGGTGGCCGACCTCGATCTGGACCGAATCGCCTCCGATCGCCGCCAGACGAGCAGCTACGGCGACCTGATCCATGACCGGCGCCAGGCGCTGCGTGAGCTGCGCCGAGTCGAGTTCGAGCTCGGCGTGCCGACGGAGGCGTTCCCACTCGAGCGCCGCGTCGAGCGCTTCCCGTATGTCCCGGCCGACCCGCAGACCCGCAGTGAACGGTGCGAGGAGGTCTACAACATCCAGGTTCAGGGCCTGGAGACCCGCCTGCGCGCCACTGGCATCAACAAGATCGTCATCGGGGTGTCCGGCGGCCTGGACAGCACGCACGCCCTGATCGTGGCCGCTCGGGCGATGGACCGGCTCGGCCTGCCCCGCGAGAACGTGCTCGGCTACACACTCCCCGGCTTTGCCACCAGCGAGCTGACCCTACGCAACGCGCATGCCCTGATGAAGGCACTTGGGGTCAGCGCTAGCGAACTCGACATCCGTCCGTCCGCGATGCAGATGCTGCGCGACATCGGCCACCCGGCCGCCGAAGGCGAACCCCAGTACGACGTGACCTACGAGAACGTGCAGGCCGGCGAGCGCACGTCGCACCTCTTCCGCCTTGCCAATTACCACCAGGGCCTGGTGCTCGGCACCGGCGACCTGTCGGAGTTGGCCCTCGGCTGGTCGACGTACGGCGTCGGCGATCAGATGTCGCATTACAACGTCAACGCCTCGGTGCCCAAGACCCTGATCCAGTTCTTGCTTCGGTGGGCAATCGACACCCGCGAGTTCAACGATGACGCCAGCGAGGTGCTCCAATCGGTGCTCGAGACCGACATCTCCCCCGAGCTCGTGCCGGCCGGCGATGACCGGGACGGCGACGGACCGGCCCAGAGCAGCGAGAGCGTCGTCGGGCCTTACGAGCTGCAGGATTTCTTCCTCTACTACGTCGTGCGCTTCGGCTACCGACCGAGCAAGGTCGCATATCTGGCCCAGCACGCCTGGGGTGACCGGGCGCGCGGCGAGTGGCCGGACCTGATCCCCCGGGAGCGGCGCAACCAGTACTCGCTGGCCGAGATCCGACACTGGCTGGAGGTGTTCCTGTTCCGCTTCTTCCAGACCAGCCAGTTCAAGCGCTCGGCCCTCCCCAACGGCCCGAAGGTCGGCTCGGGCGGCTCGCTCTCCCCGCGCTCTGACTGGCGCGCGCCCAGCGACGGCGACGCCGCCGCCTGGCTGGCTGAGCTGCAGGCGGCCGTTCCCCTCCGCGACTGATTCGTCGCGCGCGAGGGACGACGGTGACCGACGTCAGCTTCTACTTCGATCTCGGTTCCCCCTACGCCTATTTGTCCGCCGAACGCCTGGAAGCAGTCCTGCCCGAGCCCGTCCAATGGCGCCCGGTTCTGCTCGGCGGCCTGTTCGCCCTCACCGGACGCAGCTCGTGGGCACGGGGCGACCAGGAGCGGCGCCGGACGGGAATGGCGGAGATCGAGGATCGCGCCCGCCGCTACGGCCTACCACCGGTTCGCTGGCCCGATCCGTGGCCGTCGGACTACCTGCAAGCGATGCGAGCGACGACCTACGCGTTTGCCCTCGGCCGCGGGCGAGAGTTCACCCGCCAGGCGTTTCGCGACGCCTTTCAGCGCGGCCGTGACCTGAGCATCCGCGCCCCCCTGGTCGACGCCGCCCAGACCGTCGGCATCGACCCGGCTGAGGTCGAGCGCGCGGTCGGCGACCCCGCCGTGAAGCTGGCCCTGCGCGAAACGACCGACGAGGCTTATCGGCGGGGCGTGATCGGCGTGCCGACCGTCGCCGTGGGCGAGGAGCTGTTCTGGGGCGATGACCGC
>DASXHG010000086.1:0-10266 GCA_036488625.1 Solirubrobacteraceae bacterium
CGATCAGATAGCCGCTGCAGGCCCCGCCCGCATCCTGCCAAGCGGGTGACTTGCCCAGCACCGTTATTTGCACGTCGCTTCCTCTCTCCGGGCCTGGCCCGCCGCGGCCATCGCGACGGGGGCACCAAGCCTGACACTCTATTCCTTCATGGGTATTGGGTACCCGCAAATTCCGTTTTTGGCTGCCATTACCTCCCAGGCATTCGAATCCTCGGTCCTCGCCCTGGGCGTGCTGCTCATCGCCGGGGCCCTGGTGTCTGGCCTCACGCGGCGCAGCTTTCTCACCCTGACGGCGATATTCGTGCTGGCCGGCTTCGTGCTTGGCGACGGCGTCACGCACGTCCTGCACTTCCGGGCCGGGAGCGGCTTCGTCGGCGAGCTGGCCACCGTCGCCCTGATCGTGATCCTGTTCCGGGACGGGCTCGAGGTCGAGAGCGAAATGCTCCAGACGCAGTGGCGACTCCCGCTCCGCAAGCTCGTGCTGGCCATGCCCATAACGGCAGCGGTGATCGCCGCGGCCGCCCGGGTCATGACCGGCCTGTCGTGGACCCAGAGCCTGCTGCTTGGAGCCCTTCTCTCCCCCACCGATCCGGTCCTCTCCAGTTCGGTGGTCACCAATCCCCGGGTTCCGCGACTGGTGCGCCATTCGCTGAACCTCGAGTCGGGACTGAATGACGGGCTGGCCCTACCCGCCGTTCTCGTGCTCGCCGCTGCGCTTGGTGCAGGCCACTTCGTGTGGTGGCAGTTCCTGCTCGAGAACCTGGGCTTGGGCCTGATCGCGGGACTGATCGTCGGCGGTCTGGCGGCGTTGGTCATGCCGGCCGAGTCACGGTTCGGCCTCGGCGCGGGGATCCCCGCGCACCAAAAGGCGCTCTACGCACTCGGCGTGGCCTGCACGGCCTACGGGGTCGCCGTGCTTCTCCCGCACGGCAACGGGCTGATCGCGGTTTACGTGGCCGCGATCACGCTCGGCATCCGGCGACCGGATCTGCGCACACACTTTGCCCGGCAGTCGGCCGATCTGATCGAGATCGTCAAGCTCGGCGTGTTCGTCGTGTTCGGGGCGCTACTGACCTTCTCGGGTCTGTTCGGCTCGGGCTGGGCGGCGATCGGCATCGTGGTCGTGACCCTGCTCGTGGCGCGCCCGGTGGCCGTGTTCACGGCGCTGGTTCGCACCGACACCGATCTCGCCACGCGCGCGTTCATGGCCTGGTTCGGACCCAAAGGGGTGGCGACGATGACCTTCTCGCTGCTCGTGCTCGGCGATCAGATCCCCGGCGGCCGGACGATCTTCAACCTCGCCGCGCTCGTGGTCTTCTGCTCGATCCTGGCCCACGGAGCCACGGACACAGCCGGGGCGGAGTGGATGGGCCGCCATGCCGATCGCGTGTCGGCCGCTGACCCGGAGCCAACGGTGGTGAAAGACGGCGCCGGTGCGACGAGTGCGACGGTTCGGGCAGGACCGCCGGCGACGGGCCCCGGGACCGGCTAGTGCCGATCCTCGTCCACGTCGCCGCGCCGGCTGGGGTCCATGATCCAGCCCATGATCAGGGCGAAGAGGACGAAGGCGATGAATCCGCCGAGCAACGGCCAGTACATGGCGCAAAACATATCGGAGCCGCCCCCGGCCGGGAGGCGACCACCGGCCTACGCGTGCAGTGAGACCTGCTCACTCGGCGAGGGAAACGCCCACGCCACCTGCATCCGGCGTTCCTGACGGAAGACGAAGCGAAGCTGGCCGGGGGGCCTCAGGCCGTCGGGGTGCGCGGGCCGGAAGGTTGCACAGGGCCCCTCTGAAGCGAGCGCGCACAGCAAGTTGGCATGAAAAAAGCAGTTGTCGCAGCTGGCTTTCGCCGCCGCTCCCCGACCGTTCGGCATATACGCTCCGCACCCCTCTGAATGATTGAACCGCCTCTGTCCAGCCCGAGGATCAAAGCGCACCGGGCGTGTGAATGCCATGACGATTTCCGGAAAACGCAACAACTTCGTGTCGCCGCGAAAACCGCCAAATTCGAGGAAGATTTCTCAGCGGCCAGGAACCCCCCGCATTTTCCGTAGCTTTTGCGGGCAACAAATATGGCCGCCAGCAAAGACACCCTGATCTCCCTCGCCGACTACGAGCGGGCGGCCCTCCAAATGCTCCCCGTCGGCGCCCACAGCTACCTGGCCGGCGGCGCCGGAGCCGAGGTCACGCTCCGCGACAACCTCGCCGCCTGGAGCCGCCTCGCGTTGCGGCCGCGGATGCTGGTCGGCGTCGGCACCCGCGACCTCTCGGTGGAGCTGCTCGGGCGCCGCCGCCCGCATCCGCTCGTGATCGCCCCGACCGCGTTTCAGCGTCTCGCCCATCGTGATGGCGAACTCGCCACTGCGAGTGCGGCGCTGGCGACGGACACGATCATGTGCCTCTCGACGCTCGCCACGTCATCCCCCGAGGCGGTCGCCGAAGCCGCCCCCGACGCGACGCGCTGGTTTCAGCTCTACGTATTCAAGGATCGCGGGGTCAGCCACGATCTTGTAGGGCGGGCCGCCGCCAGCGGGTATGAAGCTCTGGTGGTCACCGTCGATCTGCCCCTGTTCGGGATTCGTGAACGCGAGCTGCGCTCCGGCGTGCGCTCCTCCGAGGGCGAGCGGGTGGCCAGTGCTGCCGCCGCCGGCGCCTCGGGTGAAATGACTCCGGAGGCCTTCGGCGCGCTCGTGGATCCCGACCTTCGCTGGGAGGACATCGAGCGCTTTGCGAGCGAGAGCCCGCTACCGGTCATCGTCAAGGGCATTCTCACCGCCACCGACGCCCGCCTGGCCGCCGATCACGGGGCGGCCGGCGTGATCGTCTCCAACCACGGTGGGCGCCAGCTCGACGGAGTCCTCTCCGGAGCCGACGCCCTGCCCGAGGTCGTGCAGGCCGTCGGCGATCGCTTGGATGTCCTCGTCGACGGCGGCATCCGCCGCGGCACCGACGTCGTCAAGGCGCTGGCGCTCGGCGCGCGGGCCGTGCTCCTCGGCCGTCCGGTCATCTCCGGCCTGGCTGTGGGCGGGAGCGCGGGTGTGCAACGCGTGCTCGAGATCCTGCTCGGCGAACTGGACAACGCTCTCGGACTGATCGGTGCCCCGCGGGCCGATGAGCTCGACACGAGCTTCGTCGCTCGGGCTCCGTGGGCGCAGCCATGAAGATCCTCGTGACCGGGATCTCGGGTTATGTCGGCGGCGAGCTCGTTCCCCGCCTGCAGCGCGACGGCCATGACGTGGTCGGGCTCACTCGCGACCGCCGCCGGGTGACGGCCGACGTGCCGGTAATCGAAGGTGACGTATTGACTGGCGCGGGACTCACCGAGGCGCTGGATGGAGTTGACGTTGCCTACTACCTGATCCACGCCATGGAGGCTTCCGCCGACGGGCCGTTCGCCGAGCGCGAGCGCACCGGGGCGGAACGCTTCGCGTCCGCGGCTCGCAGCGCGGGGCTGAGACGGATCGTCTACCTGGGCGGCCCGGCCCCCCAATCAGGCCCAGCCTCATTGCACCTCTCGAGCCGGCTCGAAGTGGAACGGCTCTTACTGTCCGCCGTCCCGGACTCGGTCGCGCTGCGCGCCTCGATTGTGATCGGCGCCCGCTCGCGATCGTTTCGCTTTCTCGTCCGGCTCGTTGAGCGCCTGCCAGTGCTCGCCGTGCCCGCCTGGCACGGCAATCGCACGGCACCGATTGATGAGCGTGACGTCTTGTCACTGCTGACTGAAGCGGCGACCAATGACGCGGTCTCAGGGCGATCGCTTGACATCGCCGGGCCGGACACCGTCACCTACGGCGAGCTCATCCTCCGCATTCGCGACCTGATGCTGCTGGGCCGGCCGACATTCAAATTCCGCCGCCTCATGGTCACCCCGATCGCCAGCCGGGTCGCGGCCGCGATTGCCGGCGAGGAGCCGGAGCTGATTGAGCCCCTGATGGAGAGCCTGGCCACCGACCTGCTCCCCCGCGATGACGAGGCGGCGCGGCTGCTGGGCGTCCGCATGCACCGCCTCGATGCCGCGATCGAGCACGCCCTGGCCGTCTGGGAGCAGACGGAGCCGCTCGCCGCGCGGTGATGGTCCGGACCCGATGAGCCCGCGCCCGTTAGTGTCCTCCCGCCATGAGCACTGTTAGCGCTGAAATCGACATCGCCGCCAGCATCGATGACGTCTGGAAAACCGTCATGGATCCGTCGAAGCTCGGCGACTGGGTGACGATTCACAAGTCGCTGGAGCAAGCGTCTCGGCCGCCGTTGCACAAGGGCGCCACGATGAACCAGTGCCTCGCCGTCCGCGGGCTCACCTTTCATGTGCACTGGAATTTGGTTGATGTCGAAGAACCCCGTCGCGCCGAATGGGAGGGCGTCGGTCCGGCACGGTCTCGGGCCCGCACGGCGTACACGCTCAGCGAGGGTAAGAATGGTTCGACACATTTTCAGTACACAAATGAGTTCCACCCGCCCGGCGGACGGCTGGGCAACATCGCCAGCCGGATGATCGTCGGCGCCACTTCTGAGCGCGAGGCGAAAAAGTCACTCTCAGCGCTGAAGTCCCTGCTCGAGAAGCAAAACTGACGCCGACCTGACGCGGCCGCTCGCGCGACGAGATCGGGGCCGGGCTTAACTGATTAACACTTACCGGGTGTATGGTTTCGTGCGTAAAAGCCACCCGTTAAGCGAAAGGCGAGCAGGTGACAGAGTTCGTTGACAGCACCGTCAGAGACATCGATAGTCGTCTGGCGGAGCTCAAGCAGGAAGTGACACGGCTGGAGGCAGCGCGCTCAGCGCTCACCGGCAACCGTCGCGGCCCGGGCCGTCCCAGCGGTAACGGTGGACGCCGTTCCAGCGGCCGTCGTCCCGGTCGTCCGCGCGGACGGCGCGGGGGTAACACGCGCTCAAACCAGGCGCTTGAGCTCGTTCGCTCAAAGCCGGGCATCACGATTCCTCAGATTGCTGAGGAACTGAAGATCGAGCCGAATTACCTCTATCGCGTGATGCCCAAGCTCGTCGAGGACGGGCAGGTCAAGCGCGACGGTCAGGGCTGGCACCCGGCGGCCGCGTAGCCGCCGCCAGCAACCAGCGGTACGGGGCACTTGTCGGGACCGCCGCCGCGATCCTCAACGGAGAATCGCGGCGGCGTGTGACCGATACGTCCGACCCGGCTAACGCCGGTCGGCGCTCTCAGACTTAGATCAGGCCGAGGTCCGCGACCGCGGAGCGCTCGTCATTCAGTTCCTTGACCGTGGCGTCGATTCGCGACCGTGAGAAGTCGTCGAGTTCGAGGCCCTCGACGATCTTGTACTCACCGCCCGAACAGGTGCACGGGTAACCGGAGAAGATCCCCTCGTCAATGCCGTAACTCCCGTCCGAGGCGACGGCCATCGAGACCCTGTCGCCCTCGCGGGAGCCGAGCACCCAGTCGTGCACGTGATCAATCGCGGCGTTGGCGGCCGAAGCGGCGCTCGACGCCCCCCGAGCCTCGATGATCGCCGCTCCGCGCTTCTGCACAGTGGGGATGAACTCGTTCTCGATCCAATTCTGGTCACCGATTGCCTCGGCGGCGTTGGCGCCCTTGACCTCGGCGTGAAAGACATCCGGGTACTGGGTCGCTGAGTGGTTGCCCCAGATCGTCATGTTGGTGACCTCGCTGATCGCGGCGCCGGTCTTGTTCGCCACCTGTGCGATCGCCCGGTTGTGGTCCAGCCGCATCATGGCCGTGAAGCGGTCACGAGGAATGTCGGGGGCGTTGCTGGCCGCGATCAGACAGTTGGTGTTGGCCGGATTACCGACGACCAGCACCTTGAGGTCGGAAGCGGCGTGGGCGTTCAGCGCCTGTCCCTGAGGCTTGAAGATGCCACCGTTGGCCTCGAGCAGATCACTGCGCTCCATACCCTTGCTACGGGGACGAGCGCCAACGAGCAGAGCGACGTTGACGCCGTCGAAGGCCTGGTTGGGGTCGTCGTAGATGTCAACTCCGGCGAGCAGCGGGAACGCGCAATCCTCCAGCTCCATCGCGGTGCCCTCGGCCGCCTTGACGGCCTGCGGGATCTCGAGCAGCGACAGATGAACCTGAGTGTCGGGACCGAGCAGCTGACCACTGGCGATCCGAAACAGGATCGCGTATCCGATCTGGCCGGCGGCGCCGGTGACTGAAACCTTTACGGGGGTGCTCACTTTCCATTCCTTCCTGGACGGCGCCGAGGTGCTGGGCACATCGCAGCCGTCATCTCATTGCGGTTTTCACACCGCCCGGGCGCGGGTGCTCTCGCTCTCGGGAGGCTGGGTCAGCGCCGGGCCGGCAGTGCGCGGCACGAGCGACCCTGCCCGCGATGCTATAGCGGTCAAGGCCTCCTCGGCCCCGCGCCCGTCGACACCGAGCGGACGGTCAGACGCGCGCGGCAGCGCGGCAAGCTGGGGCGCTCAAGCCCCGAAGTCGAGCCCGTAGACCTCGCCCAGCTTGTGCTTGAGGTAGCGGGTGAACGGGCCCACGGCGATCGGTCCCCCCACGGCACGCTCGAGCAATTCGGTGGTGGTGAACTTCGAGCCGTGCCGGTGAACCTTCTCGATCAGCCACTGCCGCAGGGGCTGCAGTTCGCCGGTGGCGATCATCTGGTCGAGATCGGGGATCTCGACGTGGACTCGCTCCCACAATTGCCCGGCGATCAGGTTCCCGAGCGCGTAGGTGGGGAAGTAGCCGATCAGTCCCGCTGACCAGTGCACGTCCTGCAACACGCCGTCGGCGTCATCGTTGACGGTAATGCCAAAGAACTCCTGGAAGCGGGCGTTCCAGGCCTCGGGCAAGTCCGTCACGGCCAGGCGTCCTTCGATCAGCTCCTGCTCGAGCTCGAAGCGCAAAACGATGTGCAGGGCGTAGGTGAGCTCGTCAGATTCCACTCGGATGTAGGACGGCTTGACCCGGTTGACGGCCCGGTAGAGCGACTCGGGCTCGATGCCGCTGAGCGCGCCACCGAAGTGGTCGGCCACTCGCGGAGCCAGCACCGAGCAGTAGGGGCGACCGCGGCCGACCATGTTCTCCCATAAGCGACTCTGTGACTCGTGCATGCCCAATGACTCGCCGGCGCCGAGGGGGCTGCGCTCAAAGGCAGGCGGAATCCCGGCCTCATACAGACCGTGACCGCATTCGTGCATGGCGCCGTACAGCCCGGCCGGGAAGTACCCCTCGTCCCAACGGGTCGTGATGCGCACATCGCCCCGGCCGATCCGGATCGCGAACGGATGCACCGTGTCATCGATCCGCCACTCGGTGGAGTCAAAGCCCATCATGGCCACGGTCTCAGCGACGAGCGGGCGCTGCTGAGCAACCGGAAAGTGCCCGTAGAGCATGCTGTCATCGACCTGGCCGGCCTCACTGGTGAGACGCGCGATCAGCGGCACCAACTCGGTGCGCAGCTCTCCGAACAACGCGGCCACGGTCCGCGTCCGCATCTCCGGCTCGTAGTCGTCGAGCAGGACGTCGTAGGCGCACTCGTAGCCGTCGTGGCCGGCCTGACATTCGACGTAGCGCCGCGCCAGCTCGAAATTTCGCTCGAGGTACGGAGCGAAGGCTCGGAAGTTTGATGCCTCCCGCGCCGCCACCCACGCTTCCTGGCCCATCGAGGCCGCGCGGGCCATCTCGGCTGCGAGATCGGTGGGCACGCGCCGGGCCTTGTCCCACTGGCGCCGCACGAGTCGGACCAGACACGCGGTGTCCGAGTCCCGCTCCTCCCCTGCGGTCTCGGTCTCGGCACCCTCGAGCACACGGCCGGTCTCGTCGTCGATGAACAGCTCGTGGGAGATGCGCTGCAGCGTGGCCAGCGACTCGGCCCGGGCCGGGGCGCCGTGCGGCGGCATCTTGGTCTGCTGGTCCCAGTGGGCCAGGGCCGAGACCGACCGCAGGTCGGCCAGCTGTGCCATCCGCTGGCGCAGCTGCTCGAGCGAGCTGCTCATGCGCAGCTCCCGGCCATTGCCGGTCGATCCCTATGCGACCATTGCCGTGTGGTGAACCGCTCACGCTCGATCAAGCTGATGGACATCTTCGGGTTCCGGATCGGGGTCGATGCCAGCTGGTTTCTCATCCTCTTCCTACTCATCTTCGTGCTCTCGGGGCCGTTTCGCGCCACCTTGCACAGCTCGGATGCCGTGGCCTACACGACCACCGTGGTCAGTGTTCTGCTCCTGTTCGCGTCACTCATAGTGCACGAACTGGGGCACGCACTCGTCGCGCGCCGGCTGGGAATCGGTGTCAAGCGGATTGATCTGTTCCTGTTCGGCGGACTGACCCAGATGAGCCGTGATGCGCAGTCACCTGGGGAGGACTTCAAAATCGCCGTCGCCGGCCCATTGGCGACGCTGGGCGTGATCCTAGTCTGTCTGGGCATCGACGTTGCCCTCGTCGGTACCCATCGTCTCTACCACGCCGTCCTGCTCGAGAGCGACATCACGATCACGCCGGTGCTGCTGTGTCTGAGCTGGCTGGTGCCGATGAACATCCTCCTGTTGATCTTCAACATCGTCCCCGCCTTTCCGCTGGATGGCGGCCGGATCGCGCGCTCGGTGGTGTGGCGGGTGACCGGCGAGAAGGCCAAGGGAACACGCGCGGCGGCCAAGCTCGGCCAGGGGTTCGCGATCATCCTGGCCGGGATCGGACTCTGGGGCCTGCTCTCGCTGGGCAGCCTGAGCTGGCTCTGGCTGATGGCCCTCGCCTACCTGCTCTACCAGTCGGCGCGGGCGGCGATCGTGCAGTCGGCCTTCAACGAGCGGATCGAGGGCGTGCGCGTGGCCGACATCATGGATCAACATCCGGTGGCTATTCCCGAGACGACGGCGGTCAGCCAGGCCCTGGACGACTACTTCCTCCGCTACGGATGGGAGTGGTTTCCGGTCGTCAATGAGAGCGGGCGCTTTGTCGGGATCGTCCGCCGCGAGCGCGTCCAGGCGTCGGTCGACAGCTCAGAGAACTGGCTCACGGTGGCCTCGCTTCTGGACTCCGAGGAGGCGGCCGGATGGCGAGTCGATGCCGACCGGCCGATCGCCGATCTGCTGGCCTCGGAGTCTCTGGGCCGCCTCGGGGCGCTGATGGCCGTCGACGGCGACGGCGTGCTGCGGGGCGTGGTCACGGTCGATCAGGTGCGACGCGCCCTGTCGTCGGCCCTGGCCTCCACCCCGACGCCCTCCTGAGCTCACCAGCCTGCGCAGGCCTGGGCAGCGCCAGTTGTCCCGAGGCGCCCCCCGCCCCGCCGACGCCGGCGGGGACCGCAAGGGGCCCGACCAGTCGGCTCATTTATATTGCTCGTCGTGCCCTCCCATGACGTTCTCATCATCGGCGCTGGCCTGGCTGGCCAGCGGGCGGCTTTGGCCGCTGCCCAGACCGGAGCCACGGTCGGGATCATCTCCAAGGTCCACCCCGTGCGCTCCCATTCGGTGGCCGCCGCCGGTGGCATCAACGCCGCCCTGAACCCCGAGGACACATGGGAGTCCCACGCCTTCGACACGATCAAGGGCTCGGACTACCTCGCCGACCAGGACGCGGTCGAGATCATGTGCCGCGAGGCGCCCGACGAGATCCTGTGGCTCGAACACGCCGGAGTCACCTTCCACCGCGACGAGACCGGACACCTGGGCACGCGCGCCTTCGGCGGCGCCTCCGCCGCCCGCACGTACTACGTCGCCGATATCACCGGTCACGCGATCCTTCACGTGCTCTACGAGCAGCTCATGAAGTACTCCGCCCAGATCGATCGCTTCGAGGAGTGGTTCACCACGGACCTGCTCCAGGACGACAGTGGCCGCTGTGTCGGCGCCGTCTGCCGCAACCTGCGCGACGGCGAGCTGCAGCTGTTCAACGCCAAGACGGTGATCCTCGCCTCCGGTGGCGCCGGCCAGGCGTACCGGCCGACCACCAACGGCCTGATCGTGACCGGCGACGGCATCGCCCAGGCCTACCGCATCGGCGCCCGGCTGATGGATATGGAGATGATCCAGTACCACCCGACGACGCTGGCCGGGAACGGACTGCTCATCACCGAGGGCGCTCGTGGAGAGGGAGCTCAGCTGTTCAACGCCGAGGGCGAGCGCTTCATGGAGAAGTACGCTCCCAACAAGCTCGAGCTGGCCTCCCGCGACGTCGTCTCCCGCGCCGAGCAGACCGAGATCAACGAGGGCCGGGGGTTCCCCGACGGCACGGTCGCGCTGGACATCACCAAGGTCCCGCGCCGCCGCACGCTCGAGGCGCTGCGGGAGATCGTCAACATCGGTCGCGACTTCGCCGG
>DASXHG010000088.1:0-7278 GCA_036488625.1 Solirubrobacteraceae bacterium
AACACCGACTCCTGGTAGGACGAGTTCCACTGCATCGCGACCTCGACTGCGCCCTGGTCGCTCTCGCCCTCGAAGGAGATGATCTTCTTCTGGATCGGCTCCTTGTTCTCGTTCAGGAAGGCGACGAAGTCGACGATCCCGCCCTCGTACTGGAACTCGACGTGGTGGCCTTCGCCACGCTCGTCGTTGATCGTGATGCGTAGCCCGCGCGTGAGGAAGGCGGTATCGCGCATCCGCTCCTCGATCGTCTTGTAATCGACCTCGAGGGTCTCGAAGATCTCGTCGTCGGGGAGATAGGTGATGGTGGTCCCGGTCTCAGAGGTCGGCTCGCCCTGGACGAGGTCGCCAAGCGGCTTGCCCCGCTCGTAGCTCTGGGTGAACGTGTACCCATCGCGCCGAATCTCGATGTCGAGCCGCTCCGAGAGGGCGTTGACGACCGAGACGCCGACGCCGTGCAGTCCGCCGGACACCTTGTAGCCGCCACCGTCGCCGAACTTGCCGCCGGCGTGCAGAACGGTGAGGACGACCTCGACCGCCGGGCGGCCCTCCTTCTCCATGACGGCTACGGGGATACCGCGACCGTCGTCGACCACGGTGACCGAGTTGTCGGGGTGGATGGTGACCGAGACCGCGGAGCAGTGGCCGGCCAGCGCCTCGTCAACAGAGTTATCGACAACCTCGTAGACGAGGTGGTGAAGACCGCGAGGACCAGTCGAGCCGATGTACATGCCCGGGCGCTTGCGCACCGCCTCGAGCCCCTCGAGAACGGTGATGTCCTGGGCGTCGTAACTGGTTTGTCTGTTGGCAGCCGCTGAGGCGCCGTCGTCGTTCGCCAACGATCCTCCGATACGTCGGGACGCCCCGGTCCCGCGCCGGGCTAGGCGCGCCGGGACGTCAAGGAATTATGTTCTTCAGGATAGCACAGGGCCCGGTCGAAACCCCCCAGTGACGTCTGGCATTTTACCTGCAAAACGTAACAAAACGGTGTCAGCCGAACGGACGCTCGGAGTGGCCCACGGCAACACAGCGCAAACGCCGCACGACCCCCTCGGTCAGGCGCTCGTTGAGCTGGTCGAGAATCTGCGGCGCCATCAGGTCGAGCTCCTGCGCCCAGACCGACGCAGAGCAGGAGATGGTCAGCACTCCGCCGCGCTCCGCGGTGGGTCGCGCCTCAGCCGCAATCAGCTCACCAACCGCCCCCGGCCAGGCGCGCTGGACCGCGCCGAGCAATGTCTCGGGGGCGAGGTCGTCGGCGAGCCGGTTCAACGCCGACTCGAGCGCCCGCGGGCTGCGCCGGTAGCGCGTCACGTCCGACCCCGGGCGCGCCTCACGCGGCCCTCAGCCCACCCGCGACGACGCTGAGCGTGCCGTCGGCGACCTCGAGCTGACTCACGTCGGGTCCGTCGCACCCCGGGACGTGGTCGGGATCGGTAGCGGTGATGACCGCCTGACCCCCCGAGCTGCGGAGGAGGTCGACGAGCGCTCGCCGACGGTTCCGGTCTAGCTCGCTCATGACATCGTCCAGCAACATCAGCGGGGGATTGTCGCGGCGCTGCGCGATCACCGCGCGTTCGCCGAGTAGCAGCGCGAGCAGGCCGAGGCGCTGCTGGCCCTGGGACCCGTAGGCCCGCAGCTCCCGCCCCTCGCGCGCCAGCCGCAGCTCATCCCGGTGCGGGCCGTGGCCCGTGAAGCCTCGCTCGAGGTCGGAGGTCGTCCGCTCGTCTAACTCGAGCGCCAGGGCCTCAACCTCGGTCGCCCGCGAGCGCGGCCGGTAGCTGAGCTCCGGATCGCCGTCGAGACCGAGCGCAAAGCAGCACCCAGCGAACGCGGGGGCGATCGCCTCCACGGCCTGGCGGCGGTCCTCCATCAGGTCAATGCCGTACCGCGCCAGCTGCCGGTTCCAGGTGATCAGCGAATCACGATGACCGTCCCCGTTGCGCACTCGGGTGATGAGCGCGTTGCGCTGGGCCAGCGCCTGCGCATAGGCACGCCGGGTAGCGGTCCGTGCCGGCCACAACGCGGCCACGAACTGGTCCAGGTGGGCGCGGCGCAACGACGGTGCGCCCTTGATGAGATCAAGACGGTCGGGCAAGAACACGCTCACCAACGGGCGATCGGACACGTCGAGCATCCGCTCGACATTGGCGCCATCAACACGCATCCGCTTCGGCTCCCCAGGTGCGAAGCCGACCGTGAGCTCGTGCCGCCCGTCCTCACCCTCGGCGTCCACCACCACCCGCGTGGCCTGGGCGCCGAACCGAACCACCTCGCGCTCGTTGGTCGTCCGGCACGAGCGGCCCGTGCATCCGAAGTACAGAGCCTCGAGCAGATTGGTCTTGCCGGCGCCATTGGGGCCGGTGATCACCGTCAGGCTCGGACCGAGGTCGGCCTGGGCGCTCGCATAGCCGCGGAAGTCCCGCACGCTGACGCGGAGCACGCGCACGGCGACTGCGCCTTAGACGTTGAGCCTGATCGGCATGATCAGGTAGCGAAAGCCGCTTTCATCGCCGGCCTCGATGAGCCCCGGGCGCAGCGGGCTGATCAGCTTCAGGAGCACATCGCCAGTGTCGATGGCCTCCAGCCCGGCCCGCAGGAACTCGGGGTTGAAGCCGATCTCCAGCGCGTCACCCTGGAACGCCACCGGCATCGACTCCCGGGCCTCGCCGACATCCGGGGTCTGGGCCGAGACCGTGAGTTCGCCGGCCGCGAACGAGAGCCGCAGCGGCGCGTTCTTCTGGGCCAGGAGGCTGATGCGGCGAACGACATCGGTGAACTCGGGTCCGCCCAGCCGCAGCTCGTGTTCAAAGCTCTCGGGCAGGAGCTGGCGATAGTTGGGGAACTGGCCGTCGATCAGCCGGGAGGACAGGATCACCTTGCCGAGCGTGAACAGGACCTGGTTCTGGCGCACGCTGACCTGGAGGCGCTCGTCCTCGGTGTGGGTGACCAGGCGGCCCAGCTCCTGCAGCGCGCGCGCCGGGACGTTGACCTCAAACGCGGACGAGAGCGGCGCTTCGAGCGTCGTCTCCTTGACGCTCAGGCGATAGGAGTCGGTGGCCACCATCCGCAGCTCGCGCTCGGAGGCCGAGACCAGGATCCCGGTCAGCACGGGGCGAGTCTCGTCGCGCGACGCCGAGCCGGCGACCTTCAGCGCCGTCGACACGAACGCGTCGGCGGGGAGCTCGACGGTCGAGTCCGATTCCGGCTCCGGGAAGGGAGGGAAGTCCTCGGCCCGCAGCGTCCGGATGTGAAAGGTGGCATTGCCGGAGACGAGCTCGACGTCCTGCTCGGCCGACCGCAGCTCGAGCGTCACCGCGGCGGCCGGCAGCGAGCGGACGACGTCGAGCAGCAGGCGGGCGGGCAGGACCACGATCCCCTCGCGGATGACCTCCGCCTCCAACGGGACCCGGAGCCCGACGTCCATGTCGGTCGCGCGCAGCTCTCCCCCGGAGGAGTTGACCGCCAGCTGAACGCCCGACAGGGCCTGGATCGCGCTGCGGGTAGAGGCGACCCGACTGACGGTCTGCAGTTGGGCAAGCAGACGGTCGCGTTCGAGAGAGATCTTCACGATGAATACCTCAAGAAGGAATTAGAAGTCATAGAGCGAATAGAAGCTGTGGAGAAGTGCGCGATCGCCCGCATCTAGCGGGGAAGTTGTTGTGCGAAGGCGACAGGCAAGTCTGTCAACGAACGCGGTCGTCTTGTTGATGGGCGAGCCGCTGGGCGAGTGAATCCAGTTCGCGGACCACGTTTTCATCATCGGCCAACCGCTCTGAGACCCGCTTGCAGGCGTGCAGGACGGTGGCGTGATTGCGGCCGCCGAAGGCCTCGCCGATCGCCTGCAGAGAGGCTCCGGTCAGCTCACGCGCGAGGTGGATGGCCAGTTGACGGGGCCAGGCGACCCTCACCGTGCGGGTCGGCGAGATCAGCTCTTCGGTCGAGACGGAGAAGCGCTCGGCGACCATGCGCTTGACGTCATCAACCGTCGGCTGGCTCGAGCCGCGACGGGGGTACATCGAGTCCATCACCTCGCGCGCGAGGGTGAGGTCAATCGGACGCTGGGTCAGCGAGTGGTAGGCGACGACCCGGATCAGCGCCCCTTCGAGGGCCCGGATGTTGTTCGTGACCCGGGTCGCGATCAGGTCAAGGACCGCGGGGTCGCTGAGCTGGACGCCGTCGAGGGCGGCACGCTTGCGCAGGATCGCCACCCGCGTGGCGTGGTCCGGTGGTGACATGTCGGCGACGAGGCCGGCCTCGAAGCGCTCGCGCAGACGCAGCGCGATCCCGGTCAGCGACCGCGGAAGCTGATCGCAGGTGATGACGAGCTGCCGACCGTTCTCGTACAGCGCGTTGAAGGTGTGAAAGAACTCCTCCTCGGTGCGGGCCTTGTTGGCCAGGAACTGCACGTCATCTATGAGCAGGACGTCGGCGTCGCGATAGGCCCGTTTGAAGGGGTCCAGCGCCCGCGTGCTGAGCGCGGTCAGAAAATGGTTGGTGAACGCCTCGGCCGTCGTGTAGCGGACCGTGGCCCCCCCGCCGTAGGCCATCACGTAGTTGGCGATCGCGTGCAGGAGATGGGTCTTGCCGAGCCCGGGCGGCGCGTGGAGAAAGAGCGGGTTGTAGGCCTGGCCGGGAAGCTCGGCCACGGCCAGGGCGGCGGCGTGAGCGAGGCGGTTGCCGTGGCCAATGATGAACTGATCAAAGCTGTAGCGCGGGTTGAAGCTCTCGGTCGGCGCGGCGAGGTCACGAACGACCTCCGGCGTTGCGTCCGCGCCGAGCGGCTCATCCGGGTCGAGGACGACCTGGGCGGTGCTGCCGAGCACACAGCGCGCGCAGTCCTCGATCGCGGGCGCGAAGCGATCGGCCACCCAGCCGCGCGTGGCCGCCGGCGCGGTCAGGACCAAACGGTCACCATCCCACGCGCGTAGCTCGAGACCGGCGAGCCAGATCTCGTACTGGGACTCCCCAACCCTGCTCCGCAGCTCGGACTTGATCCTGCGCCACGCGGGCAGCGGCTCGGGTTGCGCGGGCGGCGACAAGCAACTCCTCCCAGGAGCAGTGAGAAATCTTTTTACGAGGTCAGGGGCGGGATGCACCCCGGGGTCGGCGAATATACAACGACGATGCCCCCCTGGATCGGGTTCTCGGTGGGGCTTGACGCAAAGCGCGGGAAAAAGTGAACGCGAAGTGGCCAGGTGGTATCTGGAGTTCGGACGATGGGTCCGAGGAGAGCCCTCCTGGGGCTACCCAGTGGCCTGCGTATACTGCGTCGCTCCCGTCCAGGGGCCGCAGCTATGAAACGCACTTACCAGCCAAAGAAGCGCAAACGCGCCCGCACCCACGGTTTTCGAAATCGCATGAGCACGCGCGCCGGGCGTCTGACCCTCAAGCGACGGCGCGCGAAGGGACGCAAGCGCCTGACGGTCTGATGCTGCCCGGGCGAGTGGGATCCGGGTCTGGGCCACGCCCAGGACGGGGCCGACTCTCGCGCAGCGCGGAGTTCGATCGGGTCTTCCGTCACGGCCGCTCCCACGCGGGCCGCGACCTCGTGCTGTACGTATTCCCGCGCGGGGAAGAGGACGGCGCCCCGCGACTCGGTCTGTCCGTGTCCCGAAAGGTCGGTGGCGCCGTCGATCGCAACCGGGTCAAGCGCCTCCTGCGCGAGGCCTTTGCCGCCGAGAGCCCGCGGCTGCCTGACGGCACCGATGCGGTGGTCGTCGCCCGCAAGGGGGCCCGCGAGCTCGCCGAGCGCGAGGGCCTGGGAGGAATCCGCACGGCCCTGAGCGAATTGCTGAGCAAGGTGCCGGGTGTCGCCGCCGCTGAGGCGGTGCCCGACGAGCTAGCGCCTGAGCAAGATGCGAGTGAGGGCCCCGGCGGTGACGGTCAGGTCTCGGGTCCTGACGAGGCGGCGGCGGCATGAAGCCCCTGCGCGCCTTGTTCGTCTTGCCGATCCGTGTCTACCAGCGCCTGCTTTCACCCGCGTTCGGCGAGCGCTGCCGTTACTACCCCTCCTGCTCGGAGTACGCGGTGCAGGCGATTCAGTCATACGGCATACTCCGGGGGCTTGTCCTGGCCGGGTGGCGGCTCCTTCGCTGCAATCCGTGGAGTCATGGCGGGGTTGACCCCGTGACAAGTCAGAGGCTGTTCAAGTCTCGGACGCCGGCCACGAGCGCCTAAGCATGCTTGTAAGCGCGAACATCTTCCAGCCGCTGATCGACGTCTTCCAGTCGGTCCTGGTCTTCTTCCACGGCCACCTGGGCGTCTCCTGGGGCTTCTCGATCGTGCTGCTGACGATCTGCGTCCGCGCGCTCCTGATCCCGCTGACGGTCAAGCAGTTCGGCTCCATGCAGCGGCTCCAGCAGCTGCAGCCGGAGCTGAAGGCGCTGCAGGCCAAGTACAAGGACGACAAGGAGCGCCAGCAGCAGGAGATGATGCGCTTCTACAAGGAGAACAAGGTCAACCCGCTCGGTTCGTGTCTGCCGCTGGCGGCCCAGATCCCGGTCTTCATCTCCCTCTTCTACATGCTCCGCCAGAGCCTGCGCGCGGACATCTGCCCCCAGCTGCAGCCGCGGCTGGCCAGCGGCATGATCGACCACGCGCATCTGCGTCCCTGTGGCGTCGGTCACGGCGCCGGCTTCCTGTTCGTCGGCGACCTGACCAACAAGGCCACCGGCCTGACGCTGATCGTCCTGATCGTCCTCTACATCGGCAGCCAGCTGGCCTCGAGCCTGATGATGTCGAGCGCCACGATGGACCCGACGCAGCGCAAGATCATGCTGTTCATGCCGCTGATCTTCGTGCTCTTCGTGATCAACTTCCCGGCCGGCGTCCTCGTCTACTGGATCACCACGAACACGTGGACGATGGCCCAGCAATTCGTCATCCGCCGTCGGATCGGCCCCGTGAAGTCGGCGACCGCCGGCGCGGCTACGGCAACCAGCGTGGTTCCGGCCGAAAAGCCCGCGTCCAGACGCGGCGCCGACGGCAACGGCGCGGCCCCGGACAAGGCGAACGGCACCGGTTCTGGGGGCAGTTTGGGTTCGCGACTACTGGCGCGGGCCGGCCAGCAGCGCCAGGAGAAGCCCGCTGAAGAGGCGAAGGTCGCCACGCCCCAAGCCCGGGCCAGCCGGCCTCCCCAGCCGCCGCGCAAGAAGAAGAAGCGCTCGGGCCGGAGGAGATGAGCGTGTCGGAGGATCCGGCCAGCACCGTGCAGGAACTGCTCGAGCGGATCGCCGGTGCCGCCGGCGTTGATGCGACCGTCGAGATCCACGAGGACGGCCC
>DASXHG010000096.1:0-1627 GCA_036488625.1 Solirubrobacteraceae bacterium
CCCCCGCGTCGCGAGCGTTCCGGCGGCTCAGGCGGTGGTGGGGGCGACGCCCTCACCTCGCCGATCCAGGGCACCGTCCTGCGGGTGGCCGTGGAGGCCGGTGCCGACGTGGAGGAGGGCGCGCTGATCGCCGTCGTCGAGGCCATGAAGATGGAGAACGAGATCACCGCTCACAAGGCGGGCAAGATCGCCGAGCTCCCGATCACCGCCGGCGGCTCGGTGGCCACCGGCGACACGATCGCCGTCATCACCGCTGCCGCCGCGGAGGGGTAGGCCAGCCCCAGGGGGCAGGTCAGGCTTACCCCGGTGGGAGCAGGTCGCGTTCCTCGAGCAGGGCGACGACGCTACCCGCGGCTTGCTCGGCGCTGACCTCCGTGGTGAGGATCCTCAGCTCGGGTGACTCGGGCGGCTCATAGGGCGAATCGATCCCGGTGAAGTTGGCCAGGTCTCCACGCCGGGCCTTGCGGTAAAGGCCCTTGGTATCGCGCCGTTCCGCCACCGCCAGCGGGGTGTCGACGAAGATCTCGAAGAACTCGTTCTCGCCGAACAGGCTTCGGGCCATGCGGCGCTCGGAGCGAAACGGGGAGATGAAGGACACGAGCACGATCAGGCCGGCATCGATCATCAGCCGGGCCACCTCGGCCACCCGGCGGATGTTCTCGACCCGGTCGGCGTCGGTGAAGCCCAGATCGCGGCTCAGGCCGTGGCGGACGTTGTCGCCGTCGAGCATGTAGGTGTGCTGACCGCGGGCGTACAGCTCCATCTCGACCCGGTTGGCGATCGTCGACTTGCCCGCCCCCGAGAGACCCGTGAACCACAGCACGCACGGCTTCTGGGCCTTGCGCTGCGCCCGGGCGACGCGGTCGACGGTCAGCTTCTGCCAGCTCAGGTTCTCGGCCCGCCGCAGTCCGAAGCGGATCATGCCCGCCCCGACCGGCGCGCCCGTGATCGGGTCGATGAGGACGAAGGCGCCGGTTTCGCGGCTGACCGCGTAGGGAGCGAAGTCCACCGGACGGCTCAGCTCGAGGTCGCAGACGCCGATCTCGTCGCGCTCGAGTTTGTTGGCCGCCACGTGCTCGAGTGACTCGACGTTGACCTTGTACTTCAGCGGGGCGATCGTCGCCGTGACCACCTCGGTGCCGATCTGCATCCGGTAGCGGCGGCCGCGGAGCATGGGTTCGTCATGCATCCAGGCGACCGTCGCCTGGAGCTGATCCGAGCGCTCGGTGCCTGAAGCGCGCTCCTGCGGTGCCGGCCCCGTGGCTGGCTGCGCCCCGGGCTCGGACCCTTCGCCGGCGGCGTTGATCTCGGCCAGGTACCGCCTCAGCGTGGGGTGCGTGTCCAGCAATCCCGCGAGCACGGCCCCAGGGGTCTGGGCGGCGTCCACGCTCAGCCCCGCAGGAAGGCCACGTTGGCCTGATGGATCTTCTGCTGGGGGCCACCGCGGCGGGATGCCGGGGGCTCGGCCTCCACGGGGTCGGCGGCGAGCTGGTCGAGGTAGGTCAGATCCTCATCGGCTAGTTCACGGGCCCGGTCGCCGGTGATCGGGCCTCCGTGACCGGGCACCACCCACTCGGTGGCGGCCAGCAGCTCACCGAGTCGGGTCACGGTGGCCCGGTACTCGTCG
>DASXHG010000099.1:0-5944 GCA_036488625.1 Solirubrobacteraceae bacterium
CCGAGCTCGTTCGCGAGCAGATACTGGCCCGGATTCGTGAGGAGGTCCCCCACGCCGTCGAGGTCGAGGTGCAGGCGATCCGCCATCCGCGGCCCGACCTGGTCTTGATCGAGGCCGTCGTGCTCAGTGAGACCGAGTCCCAGAAGGGGATTCTGATCGGGGCGGGGGGGCGGATGATCAAGTCGATCGGCACCGCGGCCCGGCGCACAATCGAGCGGGAGCTGGGCACGAAGGTGCATCTCGAGCTGTCCGTGCGCGTCCGGCGACACTGGCGCGCCGATGAACGTCTGTTGGACCGCCTTGGCATCGAATAGCGCTTCTGCTACGCATTCACACCTGTGCGAGCTCCATTCAGCAGCGTCGTGAGGCGGCGCCAAACGGTGGCGGCGATGATCGCCGGGGTGATGCTCATCCTCGGGCTGCTGGCCGTGTTCGCGATCGAGCTCTCCGATACCCAGGCTCGTTCCAAGGCCGACGTGAAGGGTCGTGTGCACGAGCGGTCGCTGCTCGCCGCCGCCCTGATCGACAGCCTGTTCGGGACCTCGGCCTCGAGCTCGGCGACCACCGACGCCCGCTTGCTGGATGCAAAGCCCGTGACCCGCGCGGCCCTGGACCGACTGCGCGGCACCAGCCGCTACGCCGTGCTGGTTACTCCCCAGCGCCGGGTCGTCGCCGCCTCCGCCGGGTTCACCGCCCAGGCCCGCGCGGACCTGGCCGACTCGGCCACCCTGCGGCTGTTGCAGGCCGGGCGCCCCTGGGCGCTCGGCAACGTCCTGCCCTATGGCCGCGACGGGGTCATCAACTACGGGCTCGCCCTGAAGACCCGAGCCGGGCCACGCTATCTGCTCACCGGCCTCGGGCCCGGGGTCCTCGGACCATTTCTGCTCGGCGAGCTCCGGCAAATCCCCGGGGTAAAGGGCGCGCATAACTACATCCTCGACGGCCGGGGCCGGGTGATCGCCTCCACCAACCCGGTGCGTCCGACGGGTTACCAGTTCCACACTCCGATCCAGCTGAGCGTGCTCCACCACGCGATGGGTGATGTCAGCGGTCACTACTACGACCGTGTGCCGCTGCCCAACGCCAGCTGGAGCATCCTCCTCACCGCCCCCAACGGCCCGCTGTTCGCCAGCGTCTCGGGTCTGCGCAAGTGGCTCCCGTGGGTGATCTTTGCCGCCTTCGCAGTCGTCGGCGTGCTCGCGCTGCTGCTGGCGCTGCGGGCACTGCGGGCCACCGACGCCGTGCAGGAGGCCAAGGATCAGCTGGAGATCGCCAACGAGCAGCTGGCCGCCTCCAACACGGCCCTGGAGGACAGCAACGTCGAGCTCGAACGCCGCGCGCGTGAGCTGGCTCGCTCCAACGCCGAGCTTGACCAGTTCGCCTCGATCGCCTCCCACGACCTCCAGGAGCCGTTGCGCAAGGTCCGCACCTTCACCGAGCGCGTGACCGATACCGAGGGCGCGGCGCTGACCGAGCGCGGCCGCGACTATCTGCAGCGCGCCGGCGCCTCGGCCGAGCGCATGCAGCGGTTGATCGAGGACCTGCTCAAGTACTCCCGGGTCAGCACCCAGGGCCGGCCGTTTGAACCCGTGGACCTCGGCCTGGTGGCCCGCGAGGTTGTTGAGGATCTCGACGAGCAGGTGCGCAATGCTGGGGCGACGGTGCAGATTGGCGCGCTGCCCACGATCTCGGCTGATCCGCCTCAGATGCGTCAGCTGATGCAGAACCTGATCTCCAACGGGCTCAAGTTCCGCCGCGAGGACGTTGCGCCGGTGATCGAGATCAGCGCCACCATTGACGAGGCTTGGGTCAAGCTCACCGTGCGCGACAACGGGATCGGCTTCGATCCTCAGTACGCCGGCCGGATCTTCCGCGTCTTTGAGCGCCTGCACGGCCGCGGCTCCTATCCCGGAACCGGCATCGGCCTCGCCCTCTGTCTTAAGATCGCGCAGCGCCACGGAGGAACTGTCGTGGCGGAGAGCGCTCCGGGCGAGGGCGCGAGCTTCACTGTGGTCATGCAATCCCAAAGGACAGAAGCCGTAACCGACCTGACGCCGACCGCGCCGGACGACTCGCGCGATTCAACCGAGGAGCCCTATGTCGCAGTCTGAGCCGCGCTCGCGCCCGCTCACGATCCTGCTCGCCGACGACGACGAGGAGGACCGGGAGCTGGCCCGCGACGCGCTCCAGAACTCGCGTCTGGCCAACGAGATGAAGTTCGTCTTCGACGGCCAGGACCTGCTCGACTACCTGCGTAAAGAGGGGCGCTGGGCGGGTCCCGAGGTCGAGGCGCCCCGGCCCGGCATCATCCTGCTGGATTTGAACATGCCCCGCAAGGATGGGCGGGAGGCGCTGGCCGAGATCAAGGCCGACGAGTCGCTGCGGCGGATACCGGTGGTCGTGCTGACCACTTCCAAGGATGAGTCCGACGTGCTCTCGACCTACGACCTCGGCGTGAGCTCATTCATCACCAAGCCGGTCACCTTCGGCGGCTTGGTCGACGTGATGAGGACGTGGACGCAGTACTGGTTCGAGGTCGTCGAGCTGCCCAACGGCGACGTCAAGGGCCAGCCGTCGCACTGAACTTGCGGCCTACAATCCCGCTGGTGGGCGCCGACGTCGATATCCAGGCGGTGGACGCCGAGGTGAAGTTCGATCAGCGCGGGCTCGTCCCCTGCGTCGTCCAGGACTGGCGGACCGGGGAGATTCTCACCCTGGCCTACATGAACGCCGAGGCCCTGCGCCTGACCCGCGAGACCGGGGAGGTGCATTTCTTCAGCCGCTCTCGGCAGGAGCTGTGGCACAAGGGGGCGACGTCGGGCAACACCCAGGCCGTGCGGGCGATCCGCTACGACTGCGACGGCGATGCGCTGGTGGTGCTCGTCGACCCCGCCGGTCCCGCCTGCCATACCGGCGAGCGGACCTGCTTTCACCGCGGCGAGCTGGACCCGCCGGCGCCGTTCTCGGTGCTGCCCGAACTCGAGCGGACGATCGCCGAGCGGGCTGACACCCGCCCCGAGGGGTCATATACGGCCGAGCTGCTGGCGACCCCGGGCGCGGCGGGGGAGAAGGTTCAGGAGGAGGCCGAGGAGGTGGTCCGGGCGGCTCGTGAGGAGTCCGATGACCGCGTCGCCGAGGAGGCCGCCGACGTCCTGTACCACCTGGCCGTGCTGCTGCGCGGGCGGGGTCTCTCCCTGGCCGACGCCGAGCGGGTGCTCGATGGCCGTCGCCGGCGCTGAACGGCGGGCCGCGGGAGGGCGCGGTCCCTCGCCGTCGCTGGCCGAGGTCCGCGAGCTGGCCTCGACGCACAACCTGATCCCACTGGCCGAGACCTTTATCGATGACACCCAGACGCCCGTGTCGGCGTTTCTCAAGCTGCGCCACGCCCACCCGGCTGACCCAGCGTTCCTGCTCGAGTCCGCTGACCAGGGGCGCGTGGGCCGCTACTCGTTCATCGGCTACCGGCCGCGCAAGGTGCTGCGCTGGTCGCTGGGGGACCCTGGGGACCCGTACGCCCTGGCCGCGGCCGAGCTGAACCGCTACAACGCGGCCGGGCTGCCGGCGCCGCAGCGACCGGGAGCGGTCCTGCCGCCGTTTCTCGGCGGTGCGGTGGGGATGTTCGCTTACGACCTCGTCCGTACGGTCGAGCCGCTCGGCGACCCCAATCCCGACCCGGTCGGCCTGCCCGACCTGGCTCTGATGTTCACCGATGGCCTGGTCGTGTTCGACCATCTCCTCCATACCGTCACGGTGATCGCCAATGTCTACCCCGAGGAGGGCCTCGACGCGTCCTACCGGAGCGCCAGCGAAACGATCGCCGAGGTGCGCTGGTTGCTCGAGGGGCCGGTGCCGCGCCCCGCGCAGCGCCCGGCGGCCGATCGGAAGGCCCCCTCGTTTGAGTCCAATATGAGCCGCGAGCAGTTCGAGGGTGTGGTGCGCCGCATCATCGAATACGTCTACGCGGGAGACGCCTTCCAGGTCGTCCCCTCCCAGCGCTGGTCGGCGCCCGTCCCGATTGAGGCGTTCTCGATCTACCGGGGGCTGCGGGCGGTCAATCCCAGCCCGTACATGTACTTCCTGGACTTCGGAGACTTCGAGATCGCCGGCGCCAGCCCCGAGCCGCTGATCACCGTCACCGGGCGCAGCGTGAGCACGCGCCCGATCGCGGGCACACGCCCCCGGGGTGCCAATCCCGAGCAGGACGCCGCCCTGGCCGAGGAGCTGCTGGCCGACGAGAAGGAGCGCGCCGAGCACGTGATGCTCGTTGACCTCGGTCGCAACGACCTCGGACGCGTATGCGACTACGGCAGCGTCGAGGTCGAGAGCTTCATGGCCGTGGAGAACTACAGCCACGTGATGCACATCGTCTCCAGCGTCATCGGGCGGCTGCGTGAGGGCGTCGGGGCGCTCGACGCACTGCGCTCGGTGCTGCCCGCCGGCACCCTGTCGGGCGCGCCCAAGGTCCGGGCCATGCAGATCATCGACGAGCTCGAGCCGGTCAAGCGCGGGGGATACGGGGGGGCGATCGGCTACGTCAGCTACACCGGCGAGCTCGACACGTGCATCCACATTCGCACCGTGGTCATCAAGGACGGCATGGCTCACATCCAGGCCGGCGGCGGGACCGTCGCCGATGCCAAGCCCGACTACGAGTTCCGGGAGTCCGAGGCCAAGGCCCGGGCCGTTCTGCAGGCCATCGAGCTGGCCGTCGCCCAGCCCGAGTGGGCCTGAGCCCCCGTTACCGTTCGCTCTGCATCATGCGCGTGCTGGTCCTCGACAACTACGACAGCTTCACCTACAACCTCGTCCAGTACGTCGGGATGACATCCGATCCCGCGCCCGACGTGGAGGTGGTCCGCAACGACCGCGCGACCGTGTCCGAGCTGCTGATCCGCGGTTATGACCGCTTGATCGTCTCCCCGGGCCCGTGCACTCCCGACGATGCCGGGATCACCCTGGAGGCGGTGCGTCGCTTCCCGGAGGCCGGGATCCCGACGCTCGGCGTCTGCCTCGGCCATCAGGCGCTGGTCCAGGCCTGGGGCGGCAAGGTCATCACCCACCACCCGGTGCACGGCAAGACGACTACGATCGAGCACGACGGACGGACGATCTTCACCGGCCTGCGGTCGCCGCTGGTGGTCGGGCGCTACCACTCCCTGATCGCCGACTCGCATCTTCCCGCCGGGCTCGAGCAGAGCGCCGGCGCGGACGGCGTGGTGATGGCCGTTCGCCATCGGGAGCTGCCGGCCGAAGGGGTCCAGTTTCACCCCGAGTCGGTGCTCACCGACCAGGGCCGCGAGCTTCTGGCCAACTTCCTCAACGGAACCCGATGAGCTCGCCCGACGGCCTGCTGACCGCGTCCATTGACGCGCTGGCCAGCGGGCATGACCTCGAGCAGGCGCAGGCCGCCGCCGTACTGGACGAGATCATGCGCGGCAACGCCTCCGAGGTTCAGATCGCCGCCTTCCTGATCGCTCTCCGGACCAAGGGCGAGACCGTCTCTGAGCTCGCCGGCCTGGCCCAGGCCATGCGCGCCCTGGCCGCGCCCGTCCGGGTGACGCGCGGCGATCTGCTCGACACGGCCGGCACCGGCGGTGGGCGGCGGACCTTCAACGTGTCGACGACCGCCGCGCTGATCGCGGCCGGCGCCGGGTGTCCGGTGGCCAAGCACGGCAACCGCTCGGCCACAGGACTGTCGGGCTCCGCGGACGTGCTCGAAGCTCTGGGGGCGAGGATCGATCTGGACCCGGCCGCGGTGGCGCAGTGCATCGAACGGGTTGGCTTCGGCTTCATGTTCGCCCCTGCCCATCACCAGGCCACGCGATTCGTGGTGCCCGTGCGCCGCGAGCTCGGTGTGCGCACGATCTTCAACTTCCTCGGCCCCCTGACCAACCCGGCCGGCGCCGAGCGCCAGCTGATCGGGGTCTCGGACGCCGGCTTCCTC
>DASXHG010000100.1:0-8036 GCA_036488625.1 Solirubrobacteraceae bacterium
GTTCTCTACTCCTACACCGCCGAGCAGAACCCGGAGTGGAGCCAGGCCTTCGCGCGCCAGCCCGAGATCTGGGCCTACATGCAGGACGTCGCTCGGCGCCATCAGCTTGAGGATCACTTCCGCTTCAACCACGAGATCACCGAGGCCCGGTGGTCGGTCGAGGACCAGCGCTGGACGATCGAGACCGCCGGCGACACGATCACCGCCGACGTGCTCATCTCGGCCGTTGGCGCGCTTACCGAGCCGTCGATCCCCGAGCTGCCCGGACTTGACCGGTTCACCGGGACGATCTTCCATTCGGCCCGCTGGAATCACGAGCATGAACTCGAGGGGCGCTCCGTCGCCGTCGTCGGTACCGGCGCCTCGGCGATTCAGTTCGTGCCCGAGATCCAACCCGAGGTCGCCCGCCTGCACCTCTTCCAGCGCACCCCGCCGTGGATCCTGCCCCGCGAGAACCCGCGCATCCCGTCGCGCTGGCGTGAGCGCTTTGCCCGCCATCCGCGTCTGCTGGGGCTGGCCCGGGCCAGCGTCTTCTCGCTGCTGGAGACATTTCACATCGGCTTCCGTCACCCGGCCGTGATGCGCGTGGCGGAACGACGCGCGCGCGCCCACATCGCCAAGCAGGTCTCAGACCCCGAGCTGCGGGCGAAGCTGACGCCCGATTACCGTCTCGGCTGCAAGCGGATACTCGGCTCCAACACCTGGTATCCGGCCCTGTGTGCCGAGAACGTCGATGTGATCAGCACCGGCATCAGGGAGGTCCGCGAGCGATCGGTGATCGACGCCGACGGGGTCGAGCACGAGGTCGACACGATCATCTTCGGCACCGGCTTTCAGGTCACCGACATGCCGTTCGGCCACCGGGTGCGGGGTCGTGACGGACAGACGCTGGCCGAGAGCTGGGCGGGGAGCATGAAGGCCCACCTCGGGATCGGCGTCGCCGGCTTTCCCAACCTGTTCATGCTGCTCGGCCCGAACACCGGGCTCGGTCACAACTCGGTCCTGCTGATGATCGAGGCCCAGGTCGCCTACGTGCGCCAGCTCCTGCGTCACCGCGACGCTCAGGCCGTCGCCGCCCTCGAGCCCACCCCGGCCGCGCAGGCCGCGTACGTGGCCGAGGTTGACCGGTTGACGCAAGGCAGCGTCTGGACCGCCGGCGGGTGCCTGAGCTGGTACGTCGACGCCACCGGCCGCAACAGCACTCTGTGGCCGGGTAGCGTCCGGGCCTACCAGCGTCGGTTGGCCAAGTTCGACGCCGCTGACTACACCGCCGAGCTCCCGCGTCGTGCGCCGGAGCCCGCCCTGGCCTGAATCGACTGGAGACGGACATGAGCAAAACCAGAGTTCCCCTCGACGGCCGGACCGCCTATGTGTCCGGGGCGGCATCGGGAATCGGTCACGCCGTCGCGCGTCTGCTGGCCGGGAAGGGCTGCCCGGTGGCGATCGTCGACCAGGACGAGGCCGGACTGGCCGCCACCGCCGATCTCCTGGGTCCAGGACCGGTCCTCGCCCGCCGGCTCGACGTCCGCGACCGCCAGGCGCAGATGGCCTTCGCCGCCGAGGTGGCCGATTGGGCTCCGGCGCCGATCGGGATGGTGTTCAACAACGCCGGCGTGACGACCACGCAGGACGTCGCCCACGCTGCGGTTGAGGATGATGAGTGGGTCATCCAGGTGAACCTCGAGGGGGTGATCAACGGCACCCGAGCCTTCCTGCCCATCCTCCTCGGCCAGGACTCGGGCGTGATCGTCAACACCTCGAGCGTGTTCGGCCTGATCGGATTCCCCGGACAGAGTGCCTACTGTGCGTCGAAGTTCGCCGTGCGCGGGTTCACGGATTCGCTACGCCAGGAGCTCCGAGCCACCGGCGTAAGTGCGGTCAACGTCCATCCCGGGGGCGTGAAGACCAACGTACTGCGTAACGCCCGCTACCACGACCACCCCACCCAGCCTGGACTCGGTCACGGCGAGGCATCGCGGCAATTCGAGGCCATGGCGCGAACCACGCCCGAACGTGCGGCCGAGATCATTTACGCGGGGGTGAGGGCCGGCAAGAGCCGGATCCTGGTCGGGCCCGACGCCTACTTTCTGGATGCAGTGGTCCGGCTCATGCCGACCCACTACTACGACGTCATCGCCCGGCTCGAGCCGCTGGTCGCCCGGCGCGGCTGACCCCGTCTTCGGGCCCGCTGGCGGACGGCTGCCCGCGCGGCGATAATGCGGCCTGATGGCCTACGACGAGGATCTCGCCAACCGCATCCGCGAGCTGATGGCCAACGAAGACGACGTGACCGAGATGAAGATGTTCGGCGGGCTGGCCTTCCTCATCGCCGGCAACATGTCAGTCGCCGCCAGCGGCCAGGGCGGCCTGTTGCTGCGAGTCGAGCCCGAGCAGACCGCCGAGCTGTCTGAACTTGCTCACGCGGCGCCGTTCGTGATGCGCGGCCGGGCCATGGATGGATGGCTCCGGGTCGACGCCGAGGGGGTCAAGACCACGCGCGAGCTTCAGGAATGGGTGGCCCGTGGAGTCGGCTACGCGCGGTCGCTGCCCCCCAAGGGCTGAGTCCGCCTAGGCCGTCAGCTCAGCGGGCGCCGAATCCAGCGCGGCCTGGATCGCGCCCACCAGCTCCCGCGCGGAGGCGGCCGTGAGCTCGACCGCAACCCGAGCCGACGGGCCGCGGGAGGGATCGGCGAAATCGATGTTGAGTGTGTGCTCGGCCATCGCGTGCACGGGATGGTCGAAGTACACGGTTCCGTCGGTGACGTGAAACCAGCTCGACGCGGGGCCCTTGGCGCTGCCGTCGATGCTCGTCTTCACCGTGGCGTAGGTGCACATGCTCAGCCTCCGAGATACGTGTGGTAGAAGGCGCTGATCCGCTCCCATCCGTCGTTGGCCGCAGCCACTCGGTACGAAGGGCGGTCGACGGCAAAGAAGGCGTGCCCGGCATCGTCGTAGCGGTGAAACTCGTGCGGCTTGTCCTCCCGAGTCAGGATCTCGTCCAGCTCGTCGACCTGCTCGGGGCTGGGGAACGAATCCTCGTTGCCGAACAGGCCCAGCAGAGGCGCCCGCAGGTTGGGCAGCTGGTCGACCAGGTTGGTGACCTGGAGCGGAAAGCCCTCGGGCGGAGTGCCGGTCACGAAAGCGCCGTAGCAATCGACGGCGGCATCGAGATCGAGGTTGCAGGCGGCCAGGACCGACTGACGGCCCCCCGAGCAGTATCCGATCACGCCCACCCGGCCGTTGCTGGTCGGCAGCGAGCGCAGGTACTCGGCGCTCCCGCCGACATCGCCGATCAGCCGTTCGTCGGGTACGCCGCCCTGGGCGCGCGCGGTGGCGGCCGCATCGTCGGGCTCAGCGCCGGGGGCCTCACGCCAGTACAGGTTCGGGCAGATCGCGTCATAGCCGAGCTCGGCAAACCGGCGCACGATCTCCTTCGTCGCCCGGTCATAGCCCGGCATGTGGTGGATCACGACGACCCCACCCCGGGCATCCCCGCCGACCGGGCGGGCGACGTAGGCCTCGATCTGATCGCCGCCGTGGCCCGAGATCTGGATGGTCTCGGCGTTGAGGGAGTCGCTCACAGGCAGCATTCAATCACGACGGATCCCTTCGCCGTCATCGTGTCGCCACGCCTGAGTCGGCTCCCGCGACAACGACGTTCACGAGCGGCTCACCGGCCCACCACCGCGCCAGTTGCTCGCCGGCCAGCTCGGCCGCACGATCGTGACCGGCGGCGGAATCGCCGGCGATGTGGGGTGTGATGGATAGGACTCCGGGCGCCCGCCAGAGGGGGTGATCGTCGGGCAGCGGTTCCGGATCGGTCACGTCGAGCACCGCCCGCAGTCGGCCGGTCTGCACCTCGGCCAGCAGCGCATCGGTGTCGACGACGGGTCCGCGGGCAGCATTGACCAGCACCGCGCCGTCGCGCATGGCCGACAACATGGAGGCGTCGATCAAGCCTCGGGTCGAGTCCGTGAGCGGCGTCAGCACGACCACGGCATCGGCCGCGGGCAGGAGCCCGGCCAGCTCGTCGATCCCGTGCAGTCCGTCGCGCGCGTGAGAAACAACGCCGACGACCTGCGCGCCGAAGCCCTCAAGGCGCCGCTGCACCAGATGGCCGATCGAACCCATTCCAACCACGAGCACGGTCCACCGGGCGAGGTCGGCCAGATGCCGGGAGTGCCAGGTGCGCTCGCGCGCACATTCCAGTAATCCCGTGCTGGTGCCGAGGAGGGCCCCAAGCACCCACTCGGCGACCGGTGCATCGCGTGCTCCGCGGGCGCTGCACAGGGTCGCCCCCGGCGGGACGTGGGCCTCAATCCAATCGGTGCCTGCCGACAGCACCTGGATCACGCGTAGGCGCTCGAGCGTGGGGAGCACCTCGAGAATTGTCCGGTCGCCCGCCCGGGGGACCAGAAACTCGGCCTGGTCCAGATCGGCGCCGTCCTCGATACGTTGCACCGTGACGCCCTCCGGTGCCCGGACGCTCACGGCGTCATAGGCAGCGCCGGCGACCGCCGCCCGGGCCACCGGGTTCAGTGGGCCGAGCGAGCCCGGCGGCGACGCGGCTGCTTCTTGGGCGGCTCCTCCTCGTCCTCCTCGTCGTCGAAGTCGTCGTCCTCTTCGGCTTCGGGTTCGTCGTAGTCGTCTTCGTCCTCGAAGTCCTCGTCGTCTTCGGCCTCGGGCTCGTCGTACTCCTCGTCGTCGAAGTCGTCGTCCTCTTCGGCTTCGGGTTCGTCGTATTCGTATTCGTCTTCGAAGTCCTCGTCGTCCTCGGCTTCGGGTTCGTCGTATTCGTCCTCGTCTTCGAAGTCCTCGTCCTCTTCGGCCTCGGGCTCGTCGTACTCCTCGTCTTCGAAGTCGTCCTCTTCTCCGGCTTCGGGCTCGTCGGACTGCTCGTCCTCCTGGCCTTCGACACGGTCCCGGAGCGACTCGACGAGTTCTCGTCCCCGCGCGCTGATCACGGCGGCCCCGGCCGTGCCCAGACCGGCCCCGAGCAGAATCGCCTTGCCCGTGGAGAGCAACGGCTTCTTTGCCTCGGGAGCCGGTTCAGGCTGCGAGCCGGACTGCTTGAGAGCGTCCGCCGCCATCTTCAGAACGGCTGATCGCAGATCTGCGGGCATCGTCCCCTCCCTTACTTATCGCTGCTGCGTGACCGTGTGCGGCGCCCCGAGGATGAGCCACCGCTCGAGGATCCAGATCCGCTTGAGCTTCGGCGTGAGCCGCTTGAGCTCCGGCCGGAGCCCGAGCTTCGGCCGGAGCCGCTCGAGCCGTTTCCGCTACCCGACGAGCGCGAACGGCTGCGGCCTGAGCCGCCTCCGCTGGACGCACGCGATGACGAGGAGCGGCTTGCCGCGCGCGATCCGCTCGATCGCGAGCTGCTGTCATCGTCGGCACCGTGCCCGTTCGTGGACCGACGCCGGCGCGCACGGGGGCGAGGCTTCTCCTCCTCTTCTTCCTCGTCCCCTTCCGCGGTGCTGTCGTCCTCCTCGGATTTAGCGTCGTCGTCGCCCTCGGACTTGGCCTCGTCGTCCTCCTCGGAGTCCTCGTCCTGCGGCTCAAGCTCCTCCATGACCTGCTCGGGATCGCTGTACTCACGACTCTCGTCGTAGCTCGGATCGTGCTCCTCAACGACCTCGCCGTCCTCGATTACTCCGCGCCAGGCGCCGCTCTCGTGCTCGGCCATCTCGATGAAGGCCTTGAAGCGATGCAGATCGCCTCGGGCGGCGCGCTTCACGTGGCGCGCTCCGCGGGCAAACTTCTCGATCATCCCCCCGGGCTGGACGTCGATCGACAACAGAACACGCGTCAGATGCGGGCCGAGCTCGTGGAAGGTCACGACGCCGGCGTGGGTCATGCCCGAGGCCACCTTCCACTTGATGCGATCATCCGGACGTTGGGTCTCGATCTCGGCCGTGAATTCGCGCTTCCGGGTCCAGATCTTGACCTCGAAGGTGACCTTGTTGTCCTCATCCTGGGTCACGCGGACCACGCGGTGCATGAAGGTCGGCCAGTCCTCGAATTGCGTCCATTGGTTGTAGACGGTCTCGATCGGAATGCCGATGTCGATGCTCTGCTGGACCGGCATCCGTCGGCCCTTGCCAACCCCGAGGCCGCCGCCCTTATTGCCGCCTCCGCCACCGCCGCCGAACGGGAGGGCGTTCTTAACGGTGTCGGCCAGGATGCCGCCGGGTCCGCCGGCTTCGTCGACCTTCTCGCTGACCTTGTCACCGAGGTTGGAGCCGACCGAACCGCCGACCGAGGATCCCAATCCCTCGACGGCTTTCGCGGGAGACTTGACGAGATCCTGGACGCCGTTCATACCCGCCTGCTGGGCAAGCTTCCCGAGGCCCTTGGCGGCGACCGGGGCGAGGGCAGCCATCCCCGCGCCGGCGGCGAGCGCCTTGGCGCCCTTGGAGCCCGAGCCGCCTTTGCTCTTCGGGGCTGGCGTCTGCTCACCGCCGTCGCCAGCGCTCTTACCGGCCCCCTCGATCGTGCTGATGAGCAGCTCACGCAGCGTTTCTTGCACGTTGTTGGCCATACCCTTGTTCCCTTCGATATTGGACGTACTCACAGGGCTACCCGGGGTGGCCAGGCGAAAACTGCTGCATGTCAGCCTTAATCGGTGTCACCGGTTGGTAACGGTGCAAAAGTCAGTACGGCCAGGCTTAACCGTTAAGCAGTCGATAGAGATGACACCCGGATTGAAACATTGCGCCCAACATTTCGAGGTCGGTCTAGCCGGGGTCAACGCGGCCCGCGGCAACGTCAGCAGATCTCACTTCATCGACTACGGGGTTGGTGTTCTCGTGTAGACCCGGCAGGGGCGGGGTAGCCCGATAGCAGGCTTTTCCTGCCCGACTGTCGATGGCTGGCAGGCGGGCAGATCCTGATCTTCGATCTCGATGGGAGGACGACATGGCTGTCGAGAATGAGAGCGGCTCCAAGGGTCGCGGCACGGCCAAGAAACGCACGTCATCCGGTTCCGGCAACGGCGCATCTGCTTCGGGGTCGTCTGCCTCGGGCTCATCCGCGTCGCGGGGGCGCTCGAGCTCGGCACGTTCGAGCAACGCGAGCACGGGCAGTAACGGAGGTTCCGCCTCGGCGTCGAGCGGCTCCGCACGAAAGAAGTCCAGTGGCACCAGAGCCTCGTCGCGTAAGTCCACGGGCGCCTCCAGCGCGGCCAAAAAGAGTTCAGGCTCGAGAGCTTCCGCTTCGCGCTCGAAGGCGAGCTCGGGCAGTCGCGCCAAGTCGGGTTCCTCCTCGCGCTCTCGGTCGACCGCGGCCAAGCGTTCGGGGACGCGCGCGTCAGGCGGCGCCACGCGGTCAAGTGGAGGCGCCGGGCGGTCCAGCGGAGGCGCCGCGCGGTCCAGCGCAGGCGCCGCCCGGTCAAGTGGATCGGCGGCCAAGGCGACTTCATCGGCGGCCGAACGCGTCGAGGGCCTGTTCAACAGCCGCGCCGTGACGGAGACGGCGAGCAAGGGCTCGGGCCTTGTCAAGACCGTCTTTGACAAGGCTGCCGTTCCGCTGGCCACGGCGACCGTCGGCATCGCCGGAGGCATCGTCCTCGGCCGCACGGCAGGCCAGCGCAACCGTAAGACGCTGGGCGTGCCGGTCCCCACCTCGGGTCGCAAGATGGACTTCCGCGGACTCGGCCAGCAGGTCGGAGAAGCCGGACGGCAGTTCGCCAAGCTCGCCCAGGAGGTTCACGCCGTGCGCGAGAAGGCCGAGCAAATCGGTCGCGCGATCAGCTAGCCATGGCCACCGTCGCCTCACGACCGCGCCCGCGCGCTCGATCCGGCGCCGGGTCGGGGCGCTCCAAGGACCACACCAAGGCAAAGCGGACCCCGGAGAAGGCGCACAAGCTGGCCCCGGCGGCCACCGGCGGCGAGCCGCACAAGGCGCACAAGCCGGCGGCGGCTGCGCCCGTGGAACCGCACAAGGCTCACAAGCCGGCGGCGGCTGCGCCCGTGGAACCGCACAAGGCTCACAAGCCGGCGGCGGCTGCGCCCGTGGAACCGCACAAGGCTCACAAG
>DASXHG010000112.1:0-4937 GCA_036488625.1 Solirubrobacteraceae bacterium
AGCCGATCGGGCGCTCGGTGGACGGACTTGGCAGGTTCTCGATCGTGGCCATGGTCAGTGGGTCTCCTGCTTGGTTGCGGCCTCGTGCTCGGCCGCCCAGCGCACGGCGGCGACGATGTTCTTGTAGCCCGTACAGCGACAGATCGCGCCCGAGATCGCGGTGCGGATCTCGTGGTCGGTCGGGTCCGGGTTCTCGTCCAGCAACGCGCGACTGGTCATCAGCATCCCGGGGGTGCAGAACCCGCAGTGCAGCGCGTGTAGCTCGTGGAAGCCCTCCTGGACGGGGTCCAGGTGCCCGTCGACCTCGAGTGACTCGACGGTGCGGATCTCATGCCCGGCGCACATCGCCGCCAGGGCCGTGCACGACTTCAGCGGCTGCCCGTCCATCAGGACCACGCAGGCCCCGCAGTTTGAGGTGTCACAGCCCCAGTGCGTGCCGGTCAGGCCGGGCGTCTCGCGGATGAAATGCACGAGCAGCTGGCGCGGCTCGACGTCGCGGGTGACCTCCTGGCCGTTGACGGTGATCGTGACTTCCATGACCTAGGCCTCCTGTCTGAGGGCTCGGGCGGTGGCCCGGCGCAGCGCTCGCGCGGTGAGGACGCCGGCGAGGTGGCGCTTGTAATCGACCGGTCCCCGACCGTCCGCCGTCGGCGTGCAGTCAGCGGAGGCGATCTCCGCGGCCTGCGCGAACAGCTCGTCCGAAGGGGCGGCGCCGCGCAGCAGCTCCTCGGCGCGCGTGACGTGGACGGTCGTCGGTCCGACCGCGGAGAGGGCCAGCCCGACGTCGGCGAGCTTGCCCCCCTCGATCCACACCGCCGCCGACGCGGCGGCGATCGCCCAGTCCCCGGCCCGCCGCTCGACCTTCTCATGCGCGCTGCCGCCGCCTGAGCGAAGCGGGATCCGGACTTCGGTCAGCATTTCCCCATCGCCGACCGCGGTCATATAGGGGCCAACGTGGAACTCATCGATCGGAACGACTCGCTCTCCGTCGCCGCCCCGGATCACGACCTTCGCCTTGACCGCCGAGCACACGGCGCTGAGATCCTCGGCGGCGTCGGCCTGGCAGAGGCTGCCGCCGATCGTCCCGCGATTACGCACCACGGGGTCGGCGATGACCTGCTCGGCGTCGGCGAAGAGGGGAAAGTGCCGCGTCAGGACCTCCGACTTCAGCAACTCCACGTGCCGCGTGAGGGCGCCGATCCGGATCTCGCCAGGCTGCTCGTCAATGAAGGCCAGCTCGGCGAGGTCGTTGATGTCGATCAGGTACTCGGGCTGGGCCAGGCGCAGTTTCATCATCGGCAACAGGCTGTGACCGCCGGCGATGATCCGCGCGTCCGATCCGAGCCGCTGAAGCGAGGCGATCGCACCGTCCACGCTCGTCGCCCGCTCGTATTCAAATGGGGCCGGTGTCTGCACCTCAGCTTCCTTCCTGAGCGACCGGCATCCGCTTCCGGGGCCCGCCGACCTCCTCGTTGGGGTCGTACTGCTCTGGCGAATCAGCGCCGATCACCGGCGAGCGCGGCAAGTTCTCCGGCCGCTCAGGACGGCCACCGGGGTACAGAGCCCGGGCGGCGGCGCTCCCGTAGGGCGGATTGCGCAGCGCGGGCCCCATCGGTGACGCCGCCGCGATCGGGGCCTCGCGGCCCAGACGCGCCAGGGTCAGCGTGCCCCGGGTGTAGACCTCACCGATCCTCGGCGCCGTGACCTCGCGGCTGTCAGGGAAGTTGCGCAGACCCTCGGCGGCGGCGCCCGGATACAGACCCTCGACCAGGCCGACGGCGTCGCTGATGCCCGCCTTCTTGACCAGCAGCCCCTCGAGCAGGTCGACGCCCGCATCGAGGTTCTGGTTGATGCTGGTCACGATCTCGTTGACCGGGACGGTCTTCTCGATGATCTCCACCACGGCGCCGATCGCACCGTCGAGGCCGGTCGTGATCTGCCGCAGGGCGAAGATCGTCGACACGAGGTAGTAGACGACGGCGGCCACGATCGCCACCACGGCGATAATCAGCACCACGCTTGCCGCCGGCACTAGCTCACGCCCCCTTGACGTCGTCGAGGATCACGTCGAGCGAACCGCCGTAGTTGGCCGCCGCCTCGATCGTCTTTACGACCTGGGTCTGCGTGGTCAGCAGAAGCGGTGCCGCGTCCAGATCCTTCGAGCCGGCGCGTGCCGCGGTCGTGATCCGATCCACGCTGGGCACGATCCCGCGGGCCGCATCCAGGACGCCGCGCAGAAGGTAGATGACGACCGGAAGCACGACGAGCAGCAGCACCGCGTCGCCGAGCCACTCCAGGATCACCGCGGTCTCCTCTCGGCCACGATCGCCGCCTTGGTCGCGATCCCCGGCAGCGCTGAGACGATCACGTCGAACTGGGCGTTGATCGCCTTGACGGCCGGCTCGAGCGGGCGAAGGTGCTCGGATTCAACGCCTTCCAGCGCCGTCGCGAGGGTGTCGAGCTTCACTGAAGCGGACTCGAGGCCGGCTCGGATGATGATCAGCGCGCCGGCCAGCACGGCGACGATGACCAGGGCCAGGAGCACGCTCAGGATGGTCAGCGCGGTCGAGCTCATGCCGGCCTCGCTTCGCTTGCGGCGGTCCCGAAGCCATCGGTGAGGGCGTTCATGTAGCCGTCCTGGACGACGGCCTCGGTCACGATCTGCGCCAGCACCGGCGCCGTGGCCTGGAGCTCGGGGATGTTGGCGGTGTTGGCGGCCACCTGGCCCGCGACCTCGAGCAGTTCTCCCGCCGACTTGTCGATCTGCAGCACGGTGCGGATCAGCACGACCAGCAGCGCCGTCACCGCGAGCGCCGCGACGAGGGCGATGATCAGCGCGATGCCCCAAGCGCCGTGGTTTGAAAGTGCAAACACGGTGATCATCAGCGACCCACCGCGACCTTTCTCAGCGCCCGCGCCGAATGGAGGATGCGCACGCCGGAGTCATTGATCTGACCCACACCGTCCAGCGCGGTCGTCTGCTCGCGCACCTTGTCCACGCCCTCCACGGCGGTCCGCGCCTGTTTGGCGATCCGCATGGCCAGGGCCACGATCGTGATCACGATCGCCGCGGCTACCAGGACGACGACGATGCCGAGAACGATCCCGATCGTCCAGCCGCCCGACGCACCCACAATGGTCAGCAAACCGTTCTCTCACTCGAAAAAACAACGGGAGGCCGACGTCCGCTGGGGTCGTCGACTCCCCTCTCATTCGTGATTCTGCATCAGGAGGAGCGGCCGCGCAACTACGCCGCCCGGAGCGGAGGGTTGTTGGCGTCTGTCGGCGAGGGGTAGTCCCAGTCTGGAAAGCGACCCGCGACCGAGAGGACCGCATGGGCAACAACGACAACGACGACCAGCGGGAGTCGACCAAGCCGAGCGAGCAACGCGGCGGGACCACGCCCGGCGAAACAGAGGCGGCCGAGAAAGGGCCCTGGGCGGCGAAGGCGGCCGACGGCGTGGTGCCGGCCGAGCTCGGCGGATCCGACGCACCCTCTGACCTGCAGGACGAGGACCCGCAACTCGGCAGCTCCGTGCTTGGCGCCACTACGGGATCCGACGCGCCGGCGAGCGAGAGCGGCATCGACGTCACCGCCGGTGACAATGCCGACGCGACGTCCGACGGAGGTCCCGATCCGTCCCCGGCCGGCGAACCCGATCTCAAGGACGCCGCCGCCGGACCCCGCCAGGCCGACCGGAAGTCCACTCAGTAAGACAGCGGCCATCGTCCCGGCGAGGCGTACCGTGTTCGGTGATGGTTCGGGGCTCCCATCCTCGGGTAGGATTTGGACCGGCGTCAGCCGGATTTGAAGGACCGCAAGCATCCCGACGCCCAGCCGGCCGGATCTGTCGTCGACATAAGAGTCTGGGCCGCACGGAGCCAAGGCAGAAATAAGGGCCGGACAGTGGAAGGCAACGCGCCAGAGTCAGACCGGGAAGTTCTCGATGAGAGCGCCGGCAGCACGCCGCTCCGCGGTGGGGAACTTCTGTCGGCGATCTCGAACGGGATTGTTCGGTTGATGCGCGAGCATTATGGCCGCGGGCCGATGAAGGCGAAGACCTACGCGCTTGACGACCTTGTGGTGTGCGTTCTGCGCGGTAGCGGCTTCACGCCCTTGGAGCAGACGATGATGGCCAGCGGCGACGGCGATCGGGTGGTCGAGATGCGCGAGGAGTTTCAGGACATCATGGCCCGCCGCTACCGAGAGCTCGTCGAGCAGCTGACCGGCCGCAAGGTGCTCGCGTTCCTCTCCCAAGCCCATGTCGAGCCCGAGATCACGATCGAGATGTTTTTCATCGATCGCCCCCTCGAGAATTTTGGCGCCGTCGAAATGCTCGGCTCTCGCCCGCTTCGGGAAGGATAAGCCGGGGCGGCACACGGTTTCCCTGGAAGGCTCGAATTCGCGGCCGGATGGGCGTAACCTGAGTTCCGGGTCTCGAATGTCGTCGCGGACGCGCCGTATCGGAATCGAGGACTTGATTTAGAAAGGCACGTGCCAGCGGGCGCCACAGGCGGCCCAGCGCGGGTGCTGGAGCATCCCAAAGGCTGCCCTTGGAGGTTGCTGTGACCGAGCTCCCGCCCGAGACCCCGACCGAGGCCGAATCGGTCGCCGAGGACCACAATCAGTTGATCGGCGCTCGATTGCTGGCCGAGATCACTGATCGGCTGGTGCAGTTGATGCGTGACCATTATGGCCGCGGCCCGCTCACCGCCAAGACATACGTCGTGGACAACTTGATCGTGTGCACGCTGAGCGACGGGTACATCACGCTGGAGCAGACGATGATGGAGGGCGGCGCCTCCGATCATGTGCTGGAAATGCGCCGCGAGTTCCAGCGGTTGATGGAGACGCGGTACACCGAGATGGTCGAGGGACTGACTGGTCGCAAAGTTCTCGCATTCCTCTCCCAAACCCACGTCGAGCCCGACCTGAG
>DASXHG010000156.1:0-3371 GCA_036488625.1 Solirubrobacteraceae bacterium
GAGCGTCGACCGCGCCCCCTCGCTGTTTGCCGGCGTCGAGCCGCTCGAAGTGTTTGTCGAGCTGCTGGCCGACGTCGACAACGACACCACCTCGACCGAGTTCTACGACCGCATCTGTGAGGCCATCTGCCGCCTGACGACAATGCGCCGGGCCGCGATCTTCATGGCCGAGGCCGCCGGCAACCGCGTGCGCGCGGTGGGCAGCTACGGGACGTCGTTTGCCCAGCTGTCCACGCTTAAGCCCAGCCCGACCCTGGTCGCCACACCGATCGCCCAGAAGGCACTCGCCCAGGATGAGGTCGTGGTCATCTCCGAGAACATCGAGGAGCAGGTTCCGGCCGAGTACGCCCACCTGCTCGGCATCACAACGCTGGTCTGCACGCCGCTCAGCGCGGCCGGCCGCGCCTATGGGGTGATCTGCGCCGACCGGGGCGGCGGGCGCTTCGAGCTCTCTGACGGCGAGCGCCATCTGTTGTGGACGCTCGGCAAGACCGCCGCGCTGGTCGCCACCGCCCGCAACGCGACCCGGCAGGAGGAGCGCAACCGCCGGCTCGGGGAGCGAATCGAGCTGGCCCGGGAAATTCACGAACGGGTCATGCAGCGGCTGTTCGGCGTCTCGCTCGCCCTCAGCGCCGAGCGTTCGTTCGATGACCGGGAGCGCAACCGCTGCCGGGTGGAGATGCAGGAGGCCCTGACCGACCTGCGCCGCGCGCTCGAGCGGCCGCTGGCCGCGGTGCCGCTGCAGACCGGCTCGACGCTCGAGGTCGAGCTGGCCCGGCGGATCGAGACCGGCCAACAGATCGAGGTGCAATGGGCAGCGGGGGTCGAGGTGCCGCCCGAGATCGAGCCGCTGGCCCAGTCGGTCCTGGCCGAGGCGTTGCGCAACGTGAGCAAACACGCCGCCGCCTCCAAGGTCGTCGTCGCCGTGACCGCCGATGACGACACGTTCACGCTCGAAGTTCGCAATGACGGTGTGAGCCCCGGCGCGCGGGGAGTGGGGATGGGCCTGCGTCTGGCCGCCTTCGAGGCCCTGCAGCACGGCGGGATGATCGACTTCGGCGCGCCGGCTCCGGGTCTGTGGCGGGTCCGGCTCGTGGTCCCGATCGGCGAGGCCGAGCTATAAAACCGGCCACCACCGAGCGCCGGCTCCGCGTGCTGGTGGTTGACGACCACGATGTCGTGCACTGGGGTTTCCGGGTCATGCTCGGCGAGCAGCCGTGGGTGCAGCGCTGCCTGGCCGCCCGCAGCGGGACCGAGGCGCTCGAGGTGCTTCGCAACTTCCCCGCCGACGTCGCCCTGGTTGACCTGTTCTTGGCCGGCGAGTCGGGCGCCGATGTGTGTGACTCGATCCGCCGGGCCTCGCCCGCGACGCGCGTTCTGCTGATCTCCGGAGCCGGGCGGATGTCGCCTGCCGCGGCGCGCAAGGCCGGAGCCTCGGGATTCATCTCCAAGGATTGGGAGGCACGCGATGTGGCTCGTGCCGTCCGCGCCGTGGGCCTCGGCATGACCATGTTCTCGCCCACCTCTGAGCAGCCCGCGCCGTTGCTCTCAGAGCGCGAGCACGAGGTACTCGAGCTGATCGCCAGTGGCTCGACCAACCGTGAGATCGCGGAGCGGCTGTTTCTCTCCCCGCACACGGTCAAGGAGCACACCAGCGCCCTGTATCGCAAGCTCCAGGCCCGCAACCGGGCCGAGGCCGTGCAGAGGGCGCAGCGCATCGGCCTGCTGGGCTAAGCGTAGGCGAGGGCGACGGCGACGGCGAAGAGCTGTTTCCCGCCGGGGTGGGGAGGAGAGCTAGCTCGCAATGAATCGTCGCCGCAGAATCCTCTCTCACGCTGCCCCGGTGGCGGTCATCCTCGTGCTGTCCCTGGCCGCCGTCGGTTGCGGTTCGAGCTCGTCGAGCACGTCCGCCGGCGGCTCGGGCACCGGGGCCAGCGCCCAGATCTCTCATCCCAAGACGAAGTTCCTCCTGCACGCCGGGCTGGCCTTTGGCGCCTTTCACCACTGGATCTACAAGCCGGCCAAGGCGGGCGTCTTCGCCCACCCGTTCCTGCACAAGCTGACCTTGATCAAGGCCGGCCTGGCCGGGGTGTTCGTCTACCACGAGCTGAAACTCGCCCTCAGCGACGCCCAGGCCAGTCCGACGCTGGCCAAGCTCGTGTCACCGATCACCGCCGTGCAGAACAAGCTGCACAGCCTGGCCGCGGACATTCGGTCCGGAAAGGCCAGCCCGGGCCAGATCACCCAGGACAACGGGTCGCTCGGGTTACTTGGGCAACTCGCCTCCAAGGCGGGTCAGCCGGTCAAGGATCTAATCCCGGCCAGCCCGTAGGGAGCTAGCGGCGGCGGAAGACCCGCTCGATGGCGGGCAGCTTCAGCGCGTGCGGCACGTAGCGCGCGGCCAGCATGGCCGTGCGGATCGGCAGCCCGGGTACGACCACCCGATCCCCGTCCTGGAGGCCCTTGACGCCCGCCTTGGCCGTCTGCTCGGCCGTCACCCAGGCCGGCTTCGGGACCGCCTTCTCGAACGCCTGGCCGCCGGCCTGCCAGCCGGCCGCATCCCAGAATTCCGTTGACACCGGTCCGGGGGCGAGCGCGGTGACGGTCACGCCCAGGCCGCGCACCTCCTGGTGCAGCGCCTCGGAGAAGTTCAGCATGTAGGCCTTGGCGGCCGAATAGCCGGCCGAGTAGGGAAGCGGCTGCATGCCCGCCGTGGAGGCGACGTTGAGGACCGCCCCATACCCGCGGCGGACCATGTCGGGCAGGAACGCCGAGCACAGGGCGACCGGTGCCTCGACGAGGATCTTGACCTGCTCGATCTCGCGCTCGGGGTCGGCCTCATGGAACGGTCCGCCGGTGGCGAAGCCGGCGTTGTTGATGAGGATGTCGACCTCGAGGCCGAGGCTGGCGGCACGGCCGGCGAGCCGGTCGCGCGAGGCGTCGTTGGTCAGGTCACAGCCCAGGCTCTCGGCACGGATCCCGTGCGCCGAGGTCAACTCAGCACCCAGCTCGTCGAGCTTGTCCTTACGTCGCGCGACGAGGATCAGGTTGTAGCCGCGGGCGGCCAGCTCGTGGGCGACGGCCGCGCCGATCCCGGCCGAGGCGCCGGTGATGAGCGCGGCGCTGGTCGATCTGGGCTCGGGGAGGCTCACGGTCAGGCAGCCTACCGGTCTCCCCCCGATCGGGGGGAACTGGGCCGCGTCCCTGTACCCCACTCGCGAACACGGCGTAGGTTGCTCTGAATGAGGCCAACGACTGCGATCCTGTTCCCGGGGCAGGGCAGCCAGACCGCTGACATGCGCGAGGCGGTGCAGCGCACGCGGCCGGAGCTGCTCGAGATGGTCATCGCCGCCGTCGGCGAGGATCCGTTC
>DASXHG010000225.1:0-5160 GCA_036488625.1 Solirubrobacteraceae bacterium
GCCGAGGTCAGCTTCCACAGCGGGCGCACGGCCCGGGAGCTCTTACCCAACGATGCCGCGCACCTGTTGTGGGGCGTCAATCTGGGCGTGATCGATTGGAACCCGTGGGCGGTGCGGGTTCCCGAGCTCGACCATCCCGACCAGCTCCGCGTCGACCTCGACCCGACCCCCGAAGCCACCTGGGACGACGTTCGCCAGGTGGCGCTGGTCGCCGGCCAGGTCCTGACCGACAACGGACTCACCGGCTTTCCCAAGACCAGCGGCTCGCGCGGGATTCACATCAACGTGCCCATCACGCCCGAGCGCGACTTCATCGCCGTGCGGCGGGCGGCGGTCGCCCTGGCCCGCGAGATCGAGCGCCGCGCGCCTGAGATCGCCACCAGCAAGTGGTGGAAGGAGGAGCGCCACGGGGTGTTCGTCGACTACAACCAGAACGCCCGCGACCGGACCGTGGCCTCTGCCTACAGCGTCCGCCCCACGCCGGACGCGCGCGTTTCGACCCCGCTGCACTGGGACGAGGTCCCCGACGTCGTGCAGGAGGAGCTGCGGATCGACACGGTCCCCGCCCTGGTCGCGAAGCGGGGTGATCCGCACGCTGACATGGACGCCAGCACCGGGTCGCTGGCCGGACTGCTCGAGCTGTCGCGCATCGACGAGGAGAACGGCCTCGGCGACGCCCCCTGGCCGCCGCATTACCGCAAGCAGGCCGGCGAGCCGCGGCGGGTTGCCCCCAGCCGGGCTCGCAAGACCTGAGCCCGCGGATCAGAGCTGCATCTGGGCGAGCTTGCAGTCGGCGGGGGGCTTGTCCTCGCGCCAGCGGAGGATCCGGGTGCCGTGGCGAATTCGCCCGTCACTGGCGTGGTCGAAAGTCACCTCGACGACGAGCTCGGGCCGCAGGCTGATCCATTCGAGGTCTCGCTCGCTCTGCCAGCGGCTGGGGTCGCCGTGTCCGCGCTCGCCGGTCTCGTAGGGCTCGAGCGTCTTGACCAGCGCGCGCTTCTCGGCCGCCCTGAGGCCGGAGGAGTGCCCGACCACATGCAGCTGACCCTGCTCGTCATACAGGCCGAGGATCAACGAGCCGACCGTGTCAGGCTCCTTGCCCGGCCGGTAGCCGACGACGACGGCGTCGATCGTCCGGACCCGCTTGACCTTGACCATCCCCTGGCGCGAGCCCGGGCGGTAGGGCGCGCCGAGCTCCTTGGCCACCACGCCCTCGCCGTGGGCGAGCCAGGGTGCGGTCTCCGCCGGCTCGCGGGTCACCGGGGTGAGCCCGATGCCGTCCCCGGCCAGCCGCTCGAGGATCTGGCGGCGCTCGGCCAGCGGGCGCCCGGTGAGGTCCTGGTCATCGACGGCGAGGACGTCGAAGGCCACGAATCGGGCCGGGGTCTCCTCGGCCAGCATGGCGATCCGCGAAGCTGCCGGGTGGATCCGCTGCTGCAGGGCGCCGAAGTCCTGGCCTCCATCGTCGGCGTCGATGATGATCTCGCCGTCGACGATGTAACGGCCCCCGGGGAAGACCAGCTCCGGGAAGTAGCGCCCCAGCGGCTTGGCGCCGCGGGACTGGATCAGGACCTCGTCCCCGTCGACGAACACAATTGCCCGGAACCCGTCGAACTTGGGCTCATAGCTCCACTGCTCCCCCAGGGGCAGCTCCTTCTTGGAGCGGGCCAGCTGCGGCTGAACCGGCGGCTTCAGAGGCAGATCCACGGCAGCCGATGCTATCTGCGCCCGAGGCCTTGGGGAACTCAGGACAGTCTACGATCCTTCGATGGCCGCCGAACAAGCCACCGCCGCCGAGCAGGAGTACCTGGAGTCGCTGTTCTGGCTCTTTGAGGCCGGGCTGCCCATGACGGGCGCCAACCTATCCCGGGCCATGCAGCTCTCCGCCCCCACGGTGCACGAGATGCTGGGGCGCCTGGAGCGCGACGGCTACGTCGCCCGCGGGCCGGGCCGGGCGATCGAGTTCACCGACTCCGGGCGCGACCACGCCGGGAAGATCGTCAGCCGCCACCGGCTGATCGAGCGCTTTTTGACCGACGTCGTCGGAGTCCCCTGGGACGACGTCCACGAGGAGGCCGAGCACCTCGAGCACGCGATGACACCGCGATTTGAGGCCTATGTCCGGGCCTCGGTCGGCGATGCCAAGACCTGCCCCCACGGCCATCCGATCCAGGTCGGGCAGCGCTTGGACGGCGTCCCCCTGGCCGACTGCGAAGTGGGAGCCAAGGTGACGATCCTGCGCCTCGAGAACGAGGCCGAGGATCTGCTGCACTATCTCAAGCGAGCCGGGATCGCCCCGGGTCTGAAGGGCACGATCAGCGTCCGCGACGATGACCAGGTCGAAGTTGACATGGACGGCGACCCAGCCGCGATCACGGTCAGCGTGGCCGAGACGGTCTCCGTGCTGGCCGACCCCTCGCCCCCGCCGCGTACGGCTCTGCCCGATCAGCTCGTCATCGGGCGCGAGCGCTACGGGCGCTGAGCGCGGCCCTCGGTCGCCCGGGAGGGAGAACAGCAGCAGCGAAAGAGGGCGGATGCGAGCCGCCGCGTCGCGACACCGGGAGGTCGTAGGGGCGAATTCTGGTTACTCGGTGCGTAACCAGAATTCGCCACTACGTTTGGACAGCCCTTTTTGGGGGCGCACGTGACTGAGGTTCGGCTACCCGCGGCGCGGATCGCCGACTCGCTTCCTTCGATGCTCGTCGTTTCGACCCCGCGGTGCCTGTGACGACCCAGCGGTCGCCGCGTCAGACCGCTACGGGAAGCTCTCGTCCGGTGGTCAGCCAGGTCTTGATCTGGGCACAGACGGCGGGGTGGTTGAGCAGATCGAAGTGGTTGGCGCCCCCCACGTGGCTGTAGCGGTCGATCGGGAACTCCAGGCGCTCGCCGTGGCCCTCGTGAGACCAGGCGCTGGGACGGAGCACGAGCAGGTCGCCGACCCAGCGCCCGAGGCGCGCGTCGGCGTCGCGGGTCAGGGTGGCGCTGACGAAGTAGTGGTTGGCGCTCATCAGGAACGGGATCACGGTGCCGGTGTCGTCGTACCAGAAGGCGTTGGGGTCGTTGCCCTGCCAGTCCTCGTCGACCACGTAGCCGTAGCCGAGATCCTTGATCCCGACCGCGCGGGCCTTCAGGGGCATGGCGAAGGGACGCGTCTCCGGGAGCCGGGAGAGCCCCTGGCAGGCGGCGTTGGCGGCCAGCTCGAGGGGAGCCCCCTTGTGCGGGGTGCCGAGCATGAACACGTGGCGGACCTGCTCGCGCCAGGAGCCCTCGGGCGCGTAGTGCAGAGCGCTCCGCGCCATCAGGCCGCCCATCGAGTGCCCGATGAGGGCGATCTCGGCCACTTCGACCGGCCAGGCGGCGCACAGCTCGGCCATCATCTCGGCCAGGCGACGGCCGTTGGCGGAGATGTGCAGGCCGCTGTTGTAGCGGACGTAGAGCGACGTGTAGCCATGGTCGGCCTCGAGCACGTCGCCGTAGGGAGTGTGGCGCTGCCAGCGCAATCGCCAAGCGTCGTCGGTCTCGCACAGGCCGTGCATAAACACGGCCAGCCGGGGCCGAGCGTCAGGAATGGCGCTGCGCAGGGCGGAAGTCTCCAGGACGAGATCGCGTCCCCCGCGGCGGATCGTCATCGCCCGGGCCAGAGCATTGTGGCGACGCTCGAGCCGGTCACCCCAGGCGCCGTTGACGGCGCCGACAGCCAGGCGGCCGGGAATGCTCTCCTCGAGCGATGGCGCGTCGGCCGCGCGGGTCAGGCCGTAGGCGAAGCCGGTGGCCCGGACTATGCCCCCGGTCAGCGCCCGGGCGCCGCCGTAGGCCGCCGTGCTGATCCCGTCGTGCATGGCCCGGACGGGCGCCGCGGGCTTACCGAGCAATCCGAACACGCGCCCGGCCACGCCACGGTGGACGTCGCGGATCTGCGTCGCGAGCCCCGCCGCCGCCTCCCCGACCAGTTCACCGACTGCGCGCGCTTCGTCAGACTGCATGGGCAGGTGCTCCAATCTGCGCGTAGGCCGCGGCCAGGCGCTTGACGCCTTCCAGGATCTGGGCGGAATTTACTCCAGAGTAGGCAAGGCGTAAAGAGGAATCACCTCCCTCAAGCAGGAAGTCGCTGCCCTTGACGAAAATGACGTCGCGCTCCTTGGCGGCGTCGAACAGGGCGTTGACATTGGTTCCCCGAGGGAGGTCGACCCACAGGAAATAGCCGCCCTGAGGAGCGACGAAGCGCGCGTCGGGGAGATGCTCCCGGAGGGCCGAGCAGAGGGTCAGGGCGCGCTCGCGCAGGGCGTCGCGCACGGTGGCGACCGAGCCCTCGATCGCGCCCGAGCGGCAGAACTGGTTGACGATCCCCTGGGCGACCATGTTGGGCGAGATGTAGGCGCCGGTGGCGAGCTTGGCGATCCGCGCGATCAGCTCCGGCGGCCCGACCAGGTAGCCGACCCGGATGCCCGGACACACGGTCTTTGAGAACGACGAGGCGTAGACCACGCGCTCGGGATCCATCGAGACCATCGTCGGCAGCGGCTCGCCCTCGAAGCGCAGCGAGACGTAGGGATCGTCCTCGAAGATGGTGAAGCCATGCTCGCGAGCCAGTTCGAGCAGCCGTTCGCGCTTGGGGGCCGAGAGCGTGTACCCGGCCGGGTTCTGGAAGTTGGGGATGATGTGGGCCAGCTTGGGCTGTGTACCGGCGGTGAGCAGGCGGCCCAGGGCGGCGGTGTCGATCCCGTCGGGCTCGAGCTCGACCATCCGCACGTCGGCACCGCGGTTGCGCAGCGACAGGAGCGTGCGGTCATAGGTGGGACGCTCGACGATGACGGCGTCCCCCGGCTCGACCAGCGCGTCGAACAGGAAGGCGTCGGCCTGCATCGAGCCGTTGGTGACGAGCACCGATGCCGGCTCGACCCCGTGGCGCTCGGCGATCCACTCGCGCAGCGGCAGGTAACCGACCGAGGTGCCGTAGGCGGTTAGCCCGGCGGGATCCGACGTGAAGGCCTGGTCGGCGGCGGCGCGCAGCCCATCGACGTCGACGATGTCGAGCGAGGGAGCGCCGCGAGCGAAGGAGATCGTGCCAGCCACGCCCCGAAGACTACGACGTTGACGCTCCCGGGCGCCTCAAAGGTGGACATCCAGGATCGCGCGGTCGGCGCCCTCGAACTCGCGGCG
>DASXHG010000276.1:0-3431 GCA_036488625.1 Solirubrobacteraceae bacterium
TCCGACCTCGTCGTCTGACTCGGCAAACGGCCAGGCCAGGTCGCGGTGAAAGATGTGACCGGCCGGCAGCCCGAGCTCGGCCTCGAGCTCGGGGGGAGTCCGCGCCTCCAGGCAGAGCTCGCCATCGGCGGTCTTCATCAGACAGTCCTCGATCGGCTCGGCCAAGACGGAGTTCAGCGAGCGCAGGGTCGCCGCCACGGCCTGCTCCTTGGCCGCCGCCGCGGCCCGCGCATCGCCGGCGAACAGCCGGGCGGGCATGTGCAGGCCGAACACCGTCAACGTCTGGGCGCCGGCCTCGCGCAGCTCGGGGCCGAGGATGCTCGGGTCGGTGAGCGAGTGGCAGTAGGCCTCACACGGCGCGGGATCGGGCACCTGACCCCGTGACGCCTGGACGTAGGCGGACTCGAGCTGGGAATAGCTCTCGTTGACATGAAGCGTGCCCGCGAACCCCTCCTCGGGAGACACATGTGGGTCGCGCAGCCGGGGCAGGCGCTTCAAAAGCAGGTTCAGCTTCAGCTGCGAGCCCTCAGGCGGCGGCCCCGCGGGCGGAGGCTCCCCGAGCAGCTTGGCCAGCACCGCCGGGGCGGCGTTGCAGAGCAGGTCCCGGCCCACGTGCGTCTGTCCGTCCGCCGTGCGGACCCGCACGGTGTCCCCGGCGGCCTCGATGCCCGTGACCGGCGTTCCGGTGCGCAGCTCCGCGCAGGCCTCGTTGGCGGCCAGGGCGAGATCCCGGGTGAGCGCGCCCATCCCGCCGACCGGGACGTCCCAGCGCCCGGTCCCGTTACCGATCACGTGATAAAGGAAGCAGCGGTTGGCGAGCAGGCTCGGATCGGCCAGCGACGCGAACGTCCCGATCAGCCCGTCGGTGGCCACGATCCCCCGAACCACGTCGTCGTGGAAGCGCGCCTCGAGGGTCTCGGACAGCGGGCGCTCGAACAGCGCCGACCACGCCCACGAGTCACCGACCAGGCGAGCGAACTCCGCGCGCGAGCGCAGCGGCTCGGTCATCGACCCGAACACCCGCTCGGCCACCGCGGTGGTCATCGTGTAGAAGTCGGCGAAGGCCTGGGCGTCGTGGCCCAGTGAGGACCGATCCTGACTGATCAGGACCCCGGATTCACCCCACGGGGTGTATGACGACACGCGGCGCTCGCGCAACTTCAGCTCGAGGCCGAGCTGCTGCAGCAGCGCGTGCGGGAACAGGCTGACCAGGTAGGAGTACCGCGACAACCGAACGTCGAGTCCCGCGAACGCGGAAGCCGATACCGCCGCTCCTCCGACCGCGGGTCGGCGCTCCAGGACCAGGACCCGCATCCCGGCCCGGGCCAGGAGCGTCGAGGCCACGAGTCCGTTGTGGCCGGCCCCGACCACGATCGCGTCCCAGCGCTGGCTGGAGGGGCTTGGCATCGGCGCCACGATACGCTCGCGCGTGCCGCCGACCAAGTCCAGTCTGGAGAACACCCATGGCCACCACCGTCAATCATCAGCTTCGCCTCGCCGCCCGCCCGGAGGGACTCCCCAAGCCGAGTGACTGGGAGTTCACAGAGGAGACGGTCGGGGAGCCCCAGGAGGGCGAGGTGGTGGTGCGCGTCGACTACCTGTCGCTCGATCCGGCCATGCGCGGGTGGATGAGTGACGCCCGCTCCTACGTCCCACCGGTCGGGATCGGCGAGGTCATGCGCGCCGGCGGGGTGGGCGAAGTCACGGCCTCCAGTCACCCCTCGCTGTCGGTCGGCGACCCGGTCACCGGCCTCACGGGTGCCCAGGAGTACGCGACGGTTTCCGGCGACGCGCTGACCAGGATCGACACCAACCTGGCCCCCGCCCCGGTGTGGCTGAACACGCTGGGGATGCCGGGCATGACCGCCTACTTCGGGCTGCTCGACATCGGCCGGCCCGAGCCCGGCCAGACGGTCCTGGTCTCCGGCGCCGCGGGCGCCGTCGGTGGCGCGGTCGGGCAGATCGCCAAGGTCAAGGGCTGCCGGGCGGTGGGGATTGCCGGTGGCCCCGAGAAGTGCCGGCACGTGGTCGAGGAGCTCGGCTTTGATGCCGCCATCGATTACAAGTCCGAGAACCTGTACCCGGCCGTGCGCAAGCACTGTCCCGACGGCGTCGACGTGTACTTCGACAACGTCGGCGGCGAGACCCTCGACGTCGCCCTGGCCCAGCTGACCCGGGGCGCCCGGGTGGTTCTGTGCGGGGCGGTCTCTCAGTACAACGCGACCGGTGGCATGCGGGGCCCGGCCAACTACATGTCGCTGCTGGTCAACCGGGCGACGATGACCGGCTTCTTGGTCTTCGACTTCGCCGACCGCTACGCCGAGGGTGTCAAGGACATGAGCGAGTGGTTGAGCTCGGGCCAGCTGAAGTCGGTGGAGGACATCGCCACCGGCGGAATTGAAAAGTTCCCCGACACCCTGCTCGGGCTGTTCCGGGGCGAGAACCTGGGCAAGCTCGTGCTGGAGGTGAACCCGAGCTAGTCCTCGGGTCCGCCCGGGTCGGCCAGGCTGTCGCGCTCGTCGCGCTGCGCCCATTCCAGCAGTGGCTCGAGCGAGAAGGCCAAGTCATCGATCCCCGCGTGTAGATCACCGAGACGGGCGAAGCGCTCGGGGACGGTGGCGATCGTCAGCTCTCGCGGTTGCACGGCGTCGAGTTCGTCCCAGGCGATCGGCGTCGACACCGTCCCCTCGCTGACCCCGCGCACGGAGTAGGCGCTGGCGATCGTGTGATCGCGAGCATTCTGGTTGTAGTCGACGAACGCCTTGTCGGGCGCCCGGTCCTTTCGCCACCAGGTCGTCGTCGCCTCGTCGGGCACGCGGCGCTCGACCTCGCGGGCAAAGGCCAGCGCCGCGCGCCGGACGTCGCCGAAGCCCCAGCGCGGCTCGATCCGCACGTAGACGTGGATGCCGGATCCGCCCGAGGTCTTGGGCCAGCCGATCGCGCCCAGCTCATCCAGGACTTCGTGGGCGGCCTGCGCGACGCGCTTGACGCGGTCAAGCGAGCAGCCGGGCATCGGATCGATGTCTATGCGCCACTCGTCGGGGCGCTCGGTGTCGGCGCGGCGCGAGTTCCAGGGGTGAAACTCGACCGTCGACATCTGCACCGCCCAGATGACGCTGGCCAGCTCGGTCACGCACAGCTCGTCCGCGTGACGGCCGTAGCGGGGAAAGTGGACGCGGACGGTTTGAATCCAATCCGGCGCGCCCGGGGGGAGGCGCTTCTGGTGCACCTTCTCGCCCTCGGTGCCCTTCGGGAAACGGTGCAGCATGCACGGGCGCTCGCGCAGCGCACGGACGATTCCGTCGCCGACGCTCATGTAGTAGCGGGCCAGATCGAGCTTGGTCTCCCCGCGAGCCGAGAAGTAGACCCGGTCGGGACTCGAGATCCGGACCGTGCGCTCGCCGACGGCCAGCTCCACCGGCTCGCCAAAC
>DASXHG010000437.1:0-3726 GCA_036488625.1 Solirubrobacteraceae bacterium
AGCAAGGTCGTGATCGCTTCCGGGAGGGGGGTGGCTTGCCCGGGGTCACCCCAGCCCGACCACGAGAGCTCGGTGCGAGGGTCAGCCATCCGCGGACCGTATCCGCTCGACCGAGTGCGGTCAGGTCAAGGCCGGCTGCGCCAGTTGGGCACACCGAGCGCGATCAGCCGCATGCGCTTCTCGGTCTGGGCAGCGATCTCGCTCGACGCCTGCCCCGGGGGCCCTTCGACCGCGAGCGCGCTGGCTGGGGACTCGAGCAGCGCGTCGATGGCGACGATCATCGTGTCCACGAACAGTCCGGCCAGCAGTTGCAGGTCGGCCGTGCTCCACTCGCGCAGGACCGGGAACCGAGCCAGGTCGGTGGCCAGCTCGGAGGCAAACAGGCGGATCTCGTTGCGAATCGTGTGCCGGAGCACGGTGTTGGAGGACGAGCGGGCGTCGGCGATGAAGGCGAAATGCCGGCGATGCTCGCGCACGTGGGAAACGAGGATCTCCACCGAGCTGGCGATCATCCGCTCCGGCGGGGTGCCGCCCTCGCGGGCCTCGCGCAGCATCGACCGCAGCGTGCGGACAGACTCCTCGACCAGGACCAGGGCCAGCTCGTCCATGCTGTCGAAGTGGCGGTAAAACGCGGCCGGCACGACGCCTGCAGCCCGGGCCACGCGGCGCAGGCTGAGCTGGTCAAACCTGATCCCGTCGGCCAGCTGATCCAGGGCTGCGTCGAGCAGCGCCTGGCGGGTCTGCTGTCGGCGCTCTGACTGGGAGCGGCGGGGCGGTGTACGCGAGCCCGAGCCGGCACCGCGACCCGACTTGCCCGTGGGACTCGGGCGCGAACTGTGTGTACGCCTGTTCACCGACATCGTGTGCACCTGGTCACAGACCCATCCTATCGCTTGACGTAACCACGAGGGGCCGTCAGCATATCTAGTGAACAGCCGTACACTAAGTGAGGAAGAGATGACTGCCGTTGCTGCCCCACCCGCGCCCCGCCGATTGGGCGTCCGCCTGCTGCGCTCACCCCTGGTCGACCTGCTGCTCGGCCCCCACGGAGTCGACCGCTACCTGGAGCTGGTGCGGCCGGCGGCGACGGTGTCCGAGGCCCGGGCCGAGGTCATCGACGTCCGCCACCAGACGCCGCGCAGCACCACTCTCCGGCTACGTCCCAACTCCGCCTGGGCCGGCTTCCGGGCCGGCCAGTTCGTGCGCGTCGGATTCGAGATCGACGGCGTGCGGCGAACCCGCACCTACTCGCCGGCCAACTCCGAGCACGACGGCCGGGGTCACCTGGAGCTGACGCTGACCACCCACCCCGAGGGCCTCGTCTCCCGTTATGTGCGCGAGGGGCTAGGGCCCGGTGCCGTTGTCCACCTTGGGAGCGCCGGTGGGGAGTTCGTACTCCCCGGCACTCGGCCCGAGCGCCTGGCTCTGATCAGCGGGGGCAGCGGCATCACACCGGTCATGGCCATGCTCCGCAGCCTCTGTGACGAGGGCCATAAGGGCGACATCCTGTTCCTGCACTACGCCCGCGAGCGCCACGACAGGCTGTATGAGACCGAGGTCCGCGAGCTGGCCCGCCGGCACCCGAACCTGACCGTCGTCTACCGGTCCACCCGTGGCCCGGACGCGGAGCCCAGGCTGACCCCGGCCTCGTTGGCGGACTTCGGCGTGACCGGCGATGCGTGGGGCGCCGTTTGCGGACCGCCGTCGCTGCTCGACGCCGCTCGCACGGCGTGGGGCGAGTTGGGAGCCGATGGCGACCGGCTTCTAGCCGAGACGTTCACACCTCCGGCTCTGGTCTTATCCGGTCGGCAGGCCGAGGGGACGCTGCGCTTTCTGCGCAGCCGCAGTGAGACGCCGATCGCGGCCGGGACGCTGCTCGAGCAGGCCGAGGCGGCCGGGCTCAATCCCGCCTTCGGCTGCCGGATGGGGATCTGCCACACGTGCACCTGCCGCAAGGCCGCGGGCGCTGTGCGCAACCTGCGCACCGGTGAGGTCTCCACCGAAGACGACGAGGACATTCAGCTCTGCGTGTCGGCTCCCGCCGGGAACGTCGCGCTCGAGCTCTGACCACCAATGCGAGGAATTCACACCATGGATACCCACACCCGACCTGAATTGACTGACGAGCAGATCGTCGCCCTCGGTGACGAGCTCGACGAGCTCCGCGGCCGCCTGATCATGGATCTGGGCCGGCGCGACGCCGAGTACATCCGGCGCATCATCAAGATCCAGCGTGCCCTGGAGGTGACCGGCCGCGGCCTGTTGTTCGCGGGTTTCCTGCCCCCGGCCTGGGTCGGGGGGACCGCCGCTCTGGCCCTGTCCAAGATCCTGGACAACATGGAGATCGGTCACAACGTGATGCACGGCCAGTACGACTGGATGAAGGATCCGGGGCTGGACTCCAAGGCCTTTGAGTGGGACACGGCCTGCCCCGGCGATCAGTGGCGCCACTCCCACAACTACATGCACCACACCCACACCAACGTGCTCGGCAAGGACCGCGACATCGGTTACGGGGTCCTGCGCATGTCTGAGGACCAGCCCTGGCGTCCGCGGGACCTGGGCAACCCGCTCTACGCCGCGTTGCTGGCGGCGTTCTTTCAGTGGGGCGTGGCCGTTCACGACCTCGAGGTGGAGCGCATCGAGGCCGGAGAAATCCAGTGGAGCGACAAGCGGGACATCCTCGCCGCCATCTGGCGCAAGGGTCGCCGCCAGGTCCTCAAGGACTACGTCCTGTTCCCGGCTCTGGCCGGGCCTGGTGCCCCGTTCGTGCTGGCCGGCAATCTGACCGCCAATCTGACCCGGAACCTGTGGTCGTTCATGATCATCTTCTGCGGCCACTTCCCCGCCGGCGTCGAGGAGTTCTCTGTCGAGGAGGTCGAGGACGAGACGCGCGGCGGCTGGTACCTGCGCCAGATGTTGGGCTCGGCGAATCTGACCGGCAGCAAGCTGTTTCACGTCCTCAGCGGCAACCTCTCGCACCAGATCGAGCACCACCTGTTCCCCGACATCCCCGCCCATCGCTACGCGGAGATCTCGACCCAGGTTCGGGACATCTGTGAGCGCTACGGATTGCCCTACAACACCGGCCCGCTGCACAAGCAGTTCGGGAGCGTGGTCAAGAAGATCTGTCGCCTGGCCCTCCCCGGGCGCGGGGCGCAGGCCCCGGTGTCCGATCCAGACCCGGAGCGGATTCCCGCAGCGGCGACGTATCCCGCCCCCGAGCCTGCACCCGAGGTGCCCGTGGCGGCGTAGGCTTCTCCCGCACCGCCAATCGCCCGGGAGAGAGATATGCGCGAAGGCCTGATGATGGACGACTATCCCTTGTCGCTGACCTCGATCGTGGAGCGGGTCGAGCGGCTCAGCGCCGAGCGCGAGGTGGTCTTCCGGCGCCCCGATGGATCTGTCGGTCGCACTACGTACGGCGAATGTGCGCATCGGGCCCGCCGCCTGGCCACGGCGCTGAAGGAGCTCGGGGTCGGTGAGGGAGACGCGGTCGGCACCCTGCTCTGGAATCAGCCCGAGCACCTTGAGCTGTACTTCGCGCTCCCCTCGATGGGGGCCGTCCTGCACACCATCAATCCTCGCCTGCATCCCGACGAGCTGAGCTTCATCGCCGACGACGCCGAGGACAAGGTCCTGGTTGTCGACGAGTCACTGCTCGACGTGTATGAGAGCTTCAAGGACGGGCGTACCTTCGAGCACGTCGTGGTCGTCTCCCGGGAG
>DASXHG010000448.1:0-6697 GCA_036488625.1 Solirubrobacteraceae bacterium
CCCGTCCGCCGGCGGTGGCCGCGCGGGACGCCTGCTGCCCGAGGTCTTGGCTGAGCTGGATGCGCTCGGGCTCGAACATCGCGCTGACCTGACGCGGGACCTAGAGCACGCTCGGGAGCTGACGCGAGCGGCGATGGAGGCAGGCGCGACCGCGGTGGCCTTCGGCGGTGACGGGCTGATTGGCGCCGTGGCGGGCACGGTCAGTGAGCACGGAGGACTGCTGGGCGTCCTGCCGGGCGGGCGCGGCAACGACTTCGCCCGCATGCTCGGTATCCCACTCAAGCCCGGGCCGGCGTGCGCGATCCTGCGCAACGGCCGCGAGACGCCGCTGGACCTGGGCGTAGCCGGTGAGAAGCCGTTCATCGGGATCGCCAGCTGCGGCTTTGACTCCGACGCCAACCGGATTGCCAACCAGACACGGGTGATCCGCGGCAACCTCGTCTACGCCTACGGCATGCTGCGGGCTTTGGCGAGCTGGAAGCCGGCCACTTTCACCCTCGAACTGGACGGCGGTCAGGCGCGCACCTTCAGCGGCTACTCGGTCGTGGTCGCCAACTCGCGCTACTACGGGGGCGGCATGATGATCGCCCCCTCGGCCTCACTCAGCGACGGCCAGCTCGAGATCGTTCTCATCCACGACTTTCCCCGCCGGCGCTACCTGCTCCTGGCCCCCACCGTCTTCAATGGCACCCATGTCCGCCGGCCCCATGTGGAGGTCCTCAAGGCCAAGAGCGTCCGCATCTCTGCCTCGCGACCGTTCGTCGTCTACGCCGACGGCGATCCGATCGCCGACCTGCCAGCGACCGTCACCGTCAAGCCCGGCGCCGTGCGAGTGCTAGTTCCTTAAGCATCGTGAGCGCCCTCGACGTCAAGATCATGGCCGCCCGCGCCGTCGGCGAGGTGGCTCGTCGCGCCGGGCGTGGCGGCGGAACCAGCCTGCCCGGCAAGGTGCTCATGCGCCTGGACTCGGACGCGATCGAGGAGCTGTCGGGTCGCCTGCCCGACGGCGCGGCGATCATCGCGGCGACCAACGGCAAGACCACCACCACGGCGATGGCGGCCACGATTCTCGAACGCGCCGGTTCGACGCTGGTGACCAATCGAGCCGGGGCCAACATGGCCGGGGGCATCGCCTCCACCCTCCTGAGCGCCGCGGGGCGTCGCGAGACGATTTCCGGCCGGCTGGGGCTGTTCGAGGTCGATGAGTTCTGGCTCGACCGAGTCGCGCCTCAGATTCACCCCCGGGTGATGCTCCTGGCCAACCTGTTCCGCGATCAGCTCGACCGCTACGGCGAGCTGGAGACGATCGCGGACCGCTGGGCGGCCCTCGTGGCCCAGGTCCCGGAGACCGAACTAGCCCTCAACGCCGACGATCCGCTGATCGCCGACCTCGGCCGAGACCGACCCGGAGTGACTTACTTCGGAGTCGAGGATCCAGCGATGGCTATGGCCGAGATGCAGCACGCCTCCGATTCCAAGCATTGCCGTCGCTGTGGGGCGGCGTACGTCTACGAGGCCATCTACCTCGGTCACCTGGGCCGCTACCACTGCCCCAACTGTGGCCAGCGGCGCCCCGAGCCTTCGGTCGCCGCGACCGAAATCGAGCTGCTGGGGACGCGCGGGGCTCGCTTCCGGCTCCGGACCCCGGCCGGCGATGCCCCCGTGAGCCTCCCGCTGCCGGGTCTCTACAACGTCTATAACGCCCTCGGCGCAGCCGCTCTGGTCCTGCGTCTCGGGGTTTCGCTCGAGCAGATCGCGGACGGACTGGGCGTGGTCAGCCCCGCCTTTGGCCGCGCCGAACGGATCTCCGTCGACGGGCACGAGCTGTCGATCCTGCTCATCAAGAACCCCGCCGGGGCCAACGAAATCGTGCGCACCCTGGCGCTCGAGCCCGGTGAGCTCGATCTTCTGGGCGTCCTCAACGATCAGACCGCCGACGGCCGCGACATCTCCTGGATCTGGGATGCCGACTTCGAGCTTCTCGCCGGGCACGTCCGGCGCGTCACCTGCGCCGGCACCCGCGCCGCCGAGCTTGCCCTGCGCCTGAAGTACGCCGGCATCTCGCTCGACCGGATCGAGGTCACGCCCTCCCTCCCATCGGCACTCGATTCAGCCCTGGCCGCGGCCGGAGACAGCAGCCTCTATGCCTTGCCCACCTACACGGCGCTGCTCGAGCTGCGTGAGGAGCTCTCGCGCCGCGGCCACGTAGAGCGTTACTGGGCCCCACGCCAGCCCACGCCCGCATGAACGTGATCTGGCACGACCTCGAGTGCGGCCGCTACGAGGCCGACCTTCCCTTCTGGCGGGCGCTGGCCGCCGAGTGGCCAGGCCCGATCCTCGACGTCGGGGCCGGTACGGGACGGGTGGCGCTCGAGCTCGCGCGGGCCGGACACGACGTGACCGCTCTGGACATCGACGCCGAGCTGCTGGCCGCGATGGAGCAGCGCGCCGGGAGCGTCTCCCTGGCCACCGTCACGGCCGATGCCCGGGATTTCGAGCTCGAAGCTCGGTTTGGCCTCGTCCTGGTCCCGATGCAGACCATCCAGCTGCTCGGCGGCGTCGGGGGCCGGGCGGCCTTTCTTTCCCGCGCGCGCCAGCACCTGCGGCCCGGCGGGCGTCTGGCCATCGCCATCGCCGACCAGCTCGAGGAATTCGAAGTCGTGGCCGGCGGCCCTGCTCCGCTGCCGGACGTCTGCGAGCTGGAGGGAACGGTCTACTCGAGCGCCCCGACCGCTGTCCGCAGCGACGGCGACGGCTTCACGCTCGAACGGCGGCGCGAGACGGTGACGGCGACCGGCGAGCTGATGCTCGCCGAGGACCGCATTCACATCGATGCGCTCGACCCGGGCGACCTGGAGCAGGAGGGGCAAAGCGTGGGCCTGCGCGTGGCCCCACGCCAGCAGATCGCCCCCACCCTGGACTACGTGGGCAGCGTGGTGGTGATGTTCGATGCCTGACCTCCTTCGAGTCTGCGCCCTGTATCCGGACCTCATGAACATCTATGCCGATCGCGGCAATCTGCGGCTGCTCGAACAGCGCTGCCGGTGGCGCGGCATCGGTTTCGAGCTCAGCGCCAGCGGACTCGGGGAACCGCTCGATCCCGACGGCGCGGACCTGTTCTACATCGGCGGCGGCCAGGACCGAGACCAGCGGCTCTGCGCCTTTGACCTGGCCGAGGGCAAGCGCGAGTCCCTGCACGAGGCCGCGGGGCGCGGGGCGGTCGTGCTCGCCGTCTGCGGGGGCTATCAGTTACTCGGGCACTCCTACGAGCTGGGCGACGAGGTCCTGCCCGGAGTGGGGCTGGTCGACCTGCACACGAAGCGGTCGGATCGGCCCCGCCTGATCGGCAACGTCGCCATCGAGGTCGAGCTCGATCCGGGACAGCGCCGGACCCTGGCCGGGTTCGAGAATCACGGTGGCCGCACTACGCTCGGCCCAGGAGAGACGCCGCTGGGCCGGGTGCTCAACGGCCACGGTAACGATGGCCGCAGCGGTTATGAGGGCGTGCGGCGCGGCAACGTGATCGGAACCTATCTGCACGGGCCGCTGCTGCCCAAGAACGCCTGGCTGGCCGACTGGCTGATCGCGGCCGCGCTCGGATTGACCGAACCTCTGGCCCCGCTTGACGATCGACTCGAGGCCGCCGCTCACGCCGAGGCGCGGCACGCGGCCGGAGTCTGAGCGGCGGGCGGTTACGATGGCTGCGCCTCAATTTGTGAAGCTCCGTCTTTCTCACCGTCCGAACGGGGGACGCGCACTCGCCGCCGCCCTGACCACTCTGGCCCTGCTTGGCGTGGCAGGCTGCTCCTCGTCCGCGGCCGGGACCCACGGAGCGGGCGGTAACGCGACGAGCGCGGCGAGCCTCCCCAGCACCACCTCGGGCACGAGCACCGGCACCAACACGGCCGCACTGCCGGGAACCGGCAAGCCGGCGGTGACGATCGGCGACAAGAACTTCACCGAGGAGTTCCTACTCGGTGACCTGTATCGCGAAGCGCTGCTCGCCCAGGGGTACACCGTTGAGCTCAACCAGAACATCGGCCCGACATCGGTGACCCTCCAGGCCCTGGCCTCGGGCTCGCTGGACATGTATCCGGAGTACCTGAGCACGTTCAACACCGCGGTGGCGGGCTACAAACATGGCTTCAAGAGCCAGGCCGCCGCCTACGACGCGGCTGATCGTTATGCCGTGGCCCACAACATGCAGTTGCTGCCCCCCACCCCCTTCAGCGATACGCCGGCGCTCGGCGTCACGGTCGGCTACGCGCAGGCCAACCACCTGCACACGATCCGCGATCTGGCCCGGGTCGCCCCGTCGCTGGTCATCGGAGGGCCGCCTCAGTTCGAGCAGAGCCACCCCGGGCTGTCGGACCTCGAGCACAGCTACAGCTTCACGCCGGCCGCGTTCAAGGACCTGGCCTTCGGCGACCAGTACACCGCCCTGAACGCCGGCCAGGTTCAAGCCGCCGACGTCAACACAACCGACGGGCAGCTCGCCAGCGGCAACTACGAGGTGCTGAGCGACCCCAGCGAGGTGCTCGGCTGGGGCAACGTCGTGCCGGTCGTGGCGGAACGGGCACTGGATCGCGAGGGGCCGGCGTTCGCGGACACCATCGACCGGATCAGCAGTCTGCTCACGGTTTCGGTCATGCGCGAGCTAAACCAGTTGGTGGACGTGGCCGGCGAGGACCCGGCAACGGTGGCTAAGGAGTTCCTCGAGACGCACGGGATCATCCCGCCGTCCTCGTGATTTCGCCCGCTGGCTAGGGCGCGACGGGACCGAAACCGCCGCTGGAGCCAAAGCCGCCGAGGCCGCGGGCGCTGGCCTCGAGCGTCTCGACCTCGACCGGCTCGGGCAACTCGACGCGGACCAGGACCAGCTGAGCGATCCGATCGCCGGGAGCGATCTCGAACGTCACGCGCGGGTCGGTATTGAGCAGCAGCACCCGTAGCTCGCCCCGGTAGCCGGAGTCGATCAGCCCGGGCGCGTTGACCAGCGTGATGCCGTGGCGGGCGGCGAGCCCAGAACGCGGCAGCACGAGCGCGGCCTGACCGGCGGGCACCTCGATGGCCAGCCCGGTGGCGACGGAGGCCCGCTCGCCGGGCGCGAGCCCGACGCCCTCGAGCGCGTGGAGGTCGAGTCCGGCGTCGCCCGCGTGGGCCCGGGTCGGCAGCACCGCTCGGGAATCGAGCCGGACCACGCGAAGGCCCGGTTCCGGCCGCGGCAGCGGCGAGGCCTCGCTCACGCCGGCTTCGGGCTCTTGCCGTGGAAGGCGAACGGCTCGTAGCGAGCCGCGACCCCCGCCGGGAGTCGAACCAGGACGCGAACGCCGTCGGGCGTGTCCTCGCGCTCGAGGTCGCCGGCCAGCTCATGCAGCTCGGCCAGCCGCCCACCCTCGTCATAGGGGACCAGCAACTCGACCTGGGACAGCCGGCGCTCGAACTCGGCCTCGATCCGCGCGATCAGCTCGCTGATGCCCTCACCGGTGGTGGCCGAGACCAGGACGGCGTCGGGATGGCGGCGGGTCAGCTCGCCGCGGCGCTCGTCGTCCACGCGGTCGGCCTTGGCCAGCACGAGCACCCGGGGCGCCTCCTCGGCGGCGATCTCGAGCAGGACGTCATCGACGGCTCGGGTCATCTCACCGAGCTCGTCCTCATCGACCGAGGCGTCGACCACGTGCAGGATCAGGTCCGCGCGCCGCGTCTCCTCCAGCGTCGCCCCGAAGGCGTCCACGAGCTGGTGCGGAAGCTTACGGATGAAGCCGACGGTGTCGGTCAGGAGGTAGTCGCGGCCGCCGGCCCGCAGCACGCGAGTGGTGGGATCGAGTGTGTGGAACAGCCGGTCACGGACAGGGACCGTCGCGCCGGTAAGGGCGTTGAGCAATGTCGATTTGCCGGCGTTGGTGTAGCCGGCCAGGGCAATCTGGGGCAGGTGGGCGCGCTCGCGCTCGGCCCGCATCACCGATCGCGTCGAGCGAACGTGAGCCAGGCGACGGCGCAGCGCCGAGATGCGGTCGCGGGCCAGCCGGCGATCGGTCTCGATCTGGGTCTCGCCCGGACCCCTGGTGCCGATCCCGCCACCCAGCCGCTCGAGGTGGGACCACAGGCCACGCATCCGGGCCAGGTTGTACTCGAGCTGAGCCAGCTCGACCTGCAACTTACCCTCCGCGCTGTGGGCATGGGCGGCGAAAATGTCGAGGATGACGGCCGTGCGGTCGACGACCGGCACTCCGAGCGCGGACTCGAGGTTTCGCTCCTGGCGCGGTGAGAGCTCGTCGTCGGCGACGACGACGTTGGCGTCGGCAGCGGCGATCTGGGCCTTCAGCTCGTCGAGCTTGCCCGGTCCCAGATAGGAGTTCGGATGGGGGCTGTCGCGGTGCTGGATGAGCTCGCCCGCGGCGGCCACCCCGGCCGTGCGCAGCAACTCCTCGAGCTCGGGAAGATGCCCCTCCTGGCCAGCCGGGACAGCGGCGATCATGAGCGCCCGTTGCCGGGCCCGTCCCCGGGGTGTCTCACCGCCGGGGGGTGTTCCGTTCAGCTGCTGGTGACCTTCACGCACCAAGGCCATGGTAGCCGTGGTGGCCCGGCCAGCAGCGAATCCCCCTCACAGCTCCGAGAGACGCTTGACGGCCTCCAGCAGGCGCTCGTCGGGGGTGGTGAGCGAGATCCGGAAGAAGCCTTCGCCGTTGGGACCGTA
>DASXHG010000006.1:0-8407 GCA_036488625.1 Solirubrobacteraceae bacterium
GGCGGCGGTACGACGGGATTCCAAAACCCCTACGATCCGGTGCCCTGATGGTGGCTGGTAAACGAGCGGAAAGGTAGCCGTGGCGGTCGATCTGAGCCAAGTTGCAAACGTCGAGACCGAGCCCGGCGAGCTGCCGGAGACAATGGCGGCGTGGGTGATCCGCGAGGAGCGCGAGGGCGAGCCCACAGACGCGTTCCAGCTTGAGGAGATCGAAGTCCCAGAGCCGGGCGCCTTCGAGGTCATCGTCCGCGTGATGGCCGCCGGCGTGAACTTCAACAACGTCTGGGCGGCGTTGGGCGAGCCCATCGGCGTCTGGCGCTACGGCGATCACCCACAGTGGGGCCACCACATCGGCGGATCGGACGCCTCCGGCATCGTCTGGAAGGTCGGCGAGGGCGTGACCCGCTGGAAGCCGGGCGACGAGGTCGTGATCCACTGCAACCAGGCGTCCTACGAGGACCCCGAGGTCCACGGCCTCGATCCGCTGGCCGCCCCGAGCCAGCAGATCTGGGGTTACGAGACCACCTGGGGCTCGTTTGCCCAGTTCTGCAAGGTCCAGGCGCAGCAGCTGCTGCGCAAGCCCGCTCACCTCGCCTGGGAGGAGGCGGCCTCCTACGGGCTGACCTACTTCACCGCCTACCGGATGCTGATGGACCGCTGCCAGCTCCAGGCCGGGCATCGCGTTCTGATCTGGGGCGCCGCCGGCGGCCTCGGCGTGTTCGCCACCCAGCTGTGTGCGATGACCGGCGCCGACGCGGTCGGCGTGGTCTCAAGCCACGAGAAGGGGGAGCTGATCAAGCAGCTCGGCGCCGTCGACTACATCGACCGCTCGGAGTTCGCGGGCATGATGCGCCTCGGTGGCGAGACGGCGGAGGAGGAGAAGGCCCGGTTCAAGGAATCGCGCCGGTTCGGCAAGGCGGTGGAGGAGATCCTCGGCGGGGCGCCCGACATCGTCTTCGAACACGTCGGCAAGGCGACCTTCCCGACCTCCGTGCTGGTCGTAAAGCCGTTCGGCAAGGTGGTCATCTGCGGCGCGACCTCGGGTTACCAGCTGGACTTTGACGTACGCTATCTGTGGATGCGCCAGAAGCAGATCGTCGGCTCGCACTTCGCCAACGCGTGGGAGGCCACCAAGGCCAACGAGCTGATTGAAGAGTCCAAGATCCGCCCCGTCCTGTGGAAGACGATGGGCTTTGAGGGTGTGGCCGAGGCGCACCAGTTGCTGCGTGACAACAAGCATCTGGGCAAGATCGCGATCCTCGTCGGGGCGACCAGCGAGGGTCAGGGCAAAACCGCGGATGGCCCCGGGGCGATCCGCGCCGAGGTTGGAGCGTAGAAATGGCTGATCTGGTGTGGGTGTCGTGGTACGCGACCGTCGGTCGCAAGGACGCGTTCGCCGCCGACGTGGCCAGCGTGGCCCCGATCGCGCTGCGCTACGGCGCCACGCAGTACCGGGTCCACGTCAGCAACGACGATCGCTACAAGATCACCCAGATGACCTGGTTCGAGAACAAGGTCGACTGGTACCGCTACTGGGACGGTCCGGAGATGATCGAGTTCCGGGCCCGCAACATCCGCCGCTTCCAGGTGCCGATCAGCTATGCCTGGGCCGATGAGATCGCCGCCGGTGCCCTCGGCCCCGAGGTCCCGGCCGGCGAGGCCGAGCCGGTCCCCGAGCCGCAGCCTCAGGCCGCCGTCTGACCGGGCTGACGGTCGGCGTTTCCGGCCCGGGCCCGCAGGGCCACCTCGAGCCAGAAGCGCCCGTCGGGGTCGTCCAGGTCGGCCGCGAACAGCTCCCGCAGACGAGCCAGCCGGTAGCGCGCCGTCTGGGGGTGTATGCCCAGCGCGGCGGCCACGGCTCCGATCCGTCCCTGCTCAGCCAGCCACGCCCGTAGGGTCGTCTCGAGCCTCCGTCGCGAGCCGGCGGACAGATCCTCGAACGGGGCCAGGCGCTCGGCGGCGAGCTCGGCGGCGAGCGCCGGATCGCTGCGCAGCAGCAGCTCGCCGGTGTGCTCGCCGGCGATGATCACGCCCCCGGCGCCATCGTCTGCCGCCAGGGCCAGGGCCGCCCGGGCCCGGGCGAAACTGACCCGCGCCCGGCTCCAGTCGACCGTCGTTCCCAGCCCGGCCCGTGCCTGGGCGCCGGACACCGCGCCCTCGATCGCCGCGCGCCGTCCCGGGGCATCGGGATCGTCGAGGATCGCGCAGGTCAGCTCGCCGATCGCCTCGCTGATCGTCCCCACCGGCAACCTGGACACGGGTGCGGTCCGATTCTCGCCGCCGATGGCCAGGACGGCCAGGCTCCGCGGCAACACCCAACCCGCCTCGAGCGCGGCCGCCTGGATGGCCGCCGCCTCCAGGGGTGGCTCGCGCACCAGCAGCCGCACCAGGCGCCGGCGTTGGAGGTCGATTTCCCCGGCCATCGCCGACTGCTCGAGGGCGTGACCCTCGGCGGACTCGGCGGACAGCAGGTCGATGTAGGCGAAGATCGATTCGGCCAGGACGTACAGCACTTCTGGCTCGAGCCCGGCCTCGGTCCCCACCGCAGCAAAGCGCCGCCAGGCCACGCGGGCGCCGAGCCGGTAGGCGCTGAGCAGCGACTCGAGACTGCGGCCGGCGCGCATCTCCCCGCGACCGAGCGCCGAATAGACATCCGGACGGGCCACCGGGCCGCCCGCCTCCACCTCGGCCAGGAAATGGCGGAGCGCCGCCTGCACGCCATCGCGGATCCCGTCCCCCAGGGGGCCTTCGAGCGGCCGCGAATAGGCGGGTATCGTGGCCACGGCGTGAATCATCTCGTCACCGGCCTCATCCAGTGCCGGACGCAACACGTCGACGATTCCGGGCGGAAGCTCGTGCCAGGGCTGTTCGGCCATTTTCATACCGATCTTCTAAGTTTTGACCAGAGTCTCGTCGTGACGATAGGAGAAATTTGCGAAAACTCTCCGTAAACTGGTGTCAACTATGACCCGCGCACACAAACTTGTGAACCTGATCGGCGTCCCGACGCCGTTCATCGGACTGATCGTCGCCATCGTCCTGCTCTGGGATCGGGCCGTCGGCCCTCTTGAGCTGGCGCTGCTGGTGTCCTTCTACGTGCTCACCTGCCTCGGGGTGACGCTCGGCTATCACCGCATGTTCACCCACCGGGCGTTCGAGTCCTCGCGGGCCTTCCGGGCCTTCATCGCCGTGCTCGGTTCCATGGCCGTCGAGGGGTCGGTCATCACCTGGGTCGCCGACCATCGCAAGCACCACGCATTCACCGACCAGGAGGGCGACCCCCACTCGCCCCACCTTCACGGCGAGGGCTTCATCAACTCGATCAAGGGCTTGTGGCATGCCCACATCGGCTGGCTGTTCGAGACGGTGGGCACCGCCGAGCGCGAGCGCTTCGCCTCCGACCTGGTCAAGGACGACGTCATCCGCGCCGTCGACAAGCTGTTCTGGCTGTGGGTCGTGCTCAGCATGGCGATTCCGTTTGCCATCGGCTGGGTCGTCGGCGGCGGCTTCGGCACCGCGATCACCGCGCTGCTGTGGGGCGGCTTGGTCCGCATCTTCCTGCTGCACCACGTGACGTGGTCGATCAACTCCGTCTGCCACTTCTTCGGACGCAAGCGCTTTGACGTCGAGGATGAGTCGCGAAACGTCTTCTGGCTGGCGCCCCTGTCGATGGGCGAGGCCTGGCACCACAACCACCACGCGTTCCCGACCTCGGCCTTCCACGGCCTTCGCTTCTGGGAGCGGATGGCCGATCCGACCGGCCTGATCATCGCTCTGCTGGAGCGCCTCGGCGTGGTCTGGAACGTGGTCCGGATCAGCGCCGAACGCCAGGCGGCCAAGACGCTGCCCGTCGCCGGCCGGGCGCCGTCCCGGGCGCTCGAGCAGGCCGGCTAACCCTCTTCGAGCGGGCCCATCGTCAGACCCGCGTCGTCGAGCTGCTCCCAGTAGAGCTCGGCCTCCTCGCGCGGGCCGCCGAACACGACCGCCAGGCCGCGGTTGTGGATCTGATCGGCGATCTCGTATCCAGCCGCGAGCGTCACTCCGGGGATGACCCGGGCCAGTGACTCGGCCACATGGTCGAAGGTGTTGAAGTCGTCGTTGAGGACGACCACTCGCCAGTGTCCGCCCAATCCACCGCCCGGCTCGCGCACGCGCGGCAGCTCCACTATCGACATCCTGGCCAGCATACCGGCGTTTTCTCAGGCGTCCAGACCCCCCTGGACCGCCCCCGGCCCCGTGTCAGAGGCCCGTTTTAGCGCTGCTTGCTCCAGTAGCGCTCATAGCCCGCGTAGAGCTGCTCGGCGGGCGCGGCCTGCTGATAGGCCGCCGCGTGCTCAGGGTCGCTGTGGCGGCGGATCTCGGCCTGCACCTCGCTGATGAACCCATCCCGGTCGCGATCCCGGGCCAGCTGCGACCACTCGTCAAGACGGGCGGTGAGCTCATCGAGCTGCGCGGGCGGATCCTCGCCGGCGCCAAAGTGCGTCATGGCCAGGCGGTCGGGCGCCCAGCGCCGCAGGAGCGCGATCGAGTCGTGCCAGGCCGCAATATCGATGTCCGGAGGGGGCGTGGGCGGAATCGTCATGCCCGTCTCGGTGATGCGAACTCCCCCCACATCTCCCACAAACGCCGTGCCGTCGTGGCGATAGGAGACGTGATGCGAGGCATGCCCCGGCGTGTAGGCGACCTCGTAGGCGCCGTCGAGGATCGTCTCGCCACCGCGCAGCACGCGCAGGTTCTGCTCCGGAACCGCCCGCATCTCGCCCCATAGCCGGTCCATGTCCTCCCCGTACAGGCGCGTTGCGCTCTGCACCAACCGCGTCGGGTCGGCCATGTGCTTGACCCCTCGCTCGTGCACATAGACCTCGACCGCCGGCCAGCGCTCCACGAGTGTCCCCGTGGCGCCGGCGTGGTCGAGATGGATGTGGGTGAGCAGCAGCGCTCGGGGCTCGAAGTCCTCGCCCAGGGCGTCAAGCAGCGTCGGCAGGCACGAACTCGGACCGGGATCGATGAGCACGTCGTCCACCTGCCAGCAGCCGATCACGCGCTCGCGACCGAGGTGCATGAGATCAACCACGCGCACGGCCCGGAACCTGGAGGGTCGGCTTTACTGGGACTGGCGCCGGTTGGCGGCCTGCGAGGCGGGCGGAATGGCCGAGCGACGACTCTCGCCGGGTGGCGGGAGGGGCTCGTGGCGAGCGCCCCCGTGCTCCGCGGTCGTGTCGTCCTCTTCGGTCGCATCGTCCTGGGGCTGCGCGAGATCCTCGGCCGTGAAGGCCCGGGTCGCCTCGATGTCGTCTGCGGGCGCCTCGTCGGTGAGGACGTCGTCCTCTTCCTCGTTGGCGGCCTCGTGCTCGGTCTCCTCATCAGCCTCGTCGGCCTGGAACTCGTCGCTGTCGCCGGTCTCAGAAACGGCGACCGTCTCGGGCTCCTCGGCGGCGGCGATCGTCTCCGGCTCCCCGTCAAACGGCTCCTCGTCAAACGGCTCCTCGTCAAACGGCTCGGCGGAGTCGAACGGTGCGCTCAGCGCCGGCTCGTTGTCGTCGGGGAAACGCTGGGAGGCCGTCTCGGCCAGAGCCAGCAGCTGGGAGGCGAGATCGCGCGCGTCGTCGACGATGCGATGACGCTCGATCCAGATCCGGTCGGTGTCGGCATCGAGATCGCGGACGCGCTGGGCGGCCCGGGCGGCGATCTCGGCCGACTCGACGCGGGCGTGTTCGAGGCGATCCTCGGCCTCTCGGCGCGACTGGGCGGTGATCTCCTCGGCCGTGTCGTGGGCGCGCTGCAGGATGCCCGAGATCTGGTCGCCCACGCGCTCCAGGGCGCGCCGGACCGCGGCCTCGGGAGACCGCGTGGCCTGCAGCTCGGCGACCAGCTGGCTGGTCCGCTGGACGTAGGCGTCCACGGCCATCCGGTCATAGCCGCGCAGGGCCACCGGAAAGTCGGCGTGGACCAGCGAGACTGGGTCGTCGGGGAGGTGCTCCAAGGGAGCAGTTATCTCCTGGATTATCGCGTGTTCCGTTGCGGCTGAGCTCTGATCGGGCATGCGCTTGGGCCCTGCATTGTCGCAGGTACGGCTGAGAGCGTCGGCGCTCATACAATGTCGCCATGTCCGATACCCCTCCGGCCCGCCTGCCCGAACGCGATCGACCCTGGATGATGCGCACCTACGCGGGCCATTCGGACGCCGAGCGCTCCAACGAGCTCTACCGCCGCAACCTCGAGAAGGGCCAAACCGGCCTCTCGATCGCCTTCGATCTGCCCACGCAGACCGGCTATGACCCCGATCACGAGCTGGCCCGGGGGGAGGTCGGCAAGGTCGGCGTCTCGATCGCCGACGCCGGTGATATGCGCACCCTGCTGCGCGAGATCCCGCTCGATCAGATGAACACCTCGATGACGATCAACGCCACCGCGGCCTGGCTGCTGGCGCTCTACATCGTCGCCGCCGAGGACGAGGGCGTGGCCGCCGACCAGCTCCAGGGCACGACTCAGAACGACATCCTCAAGGAGTACCTGAGCCGGGGGACCTACGCCTTCCCCCCCGGCCCGAGCATGCGGCTGATCGCGGACACGATCGCCTACACGGTGCAGAACGTGCCCAAGTGGAATCCGATCAACATCTGCTCCTATCACCTCCAGGAGGCTGGAGCGACCCCGGTCCAGGAGATCGCCTACGCCATGAGCAACGCGATCGCGGTGCTCGATGCCGTCCGCGACCGGGTCGGCACGACGGACGAAGCCCGGGCTCAGGAGCTGATGGGCAACGTCTTCGGCCGCATCTCGTTCTTCGTCAACGCCGGCGTGCGGTTCATCGAGGAGCACGCCAAGCTGCGCGCGATGTCCGTGCTCTGGGATGAGCTCGGCCGCGACCGCTACGGGGTGGAGAACGAGAAGCAGCGCCGCTTTCGCTATGGCGTCCAGGTCAACTCGCTCGGCCTGACCGAGGCCCAACCCGAGAACAACGTCTACCGGATCGCGCTCGAGGCGCTGGCCGTGACCCTGGGGCGCGACGCGCGCGCCCGGGCGATCCAGCTGCCGGCCTGGAACGAGGCCCTCGGCCTCCCCCGGCCCTGGGATCAGCAGTGGTCCTTGCGGCTGCAACAGGTCCTGGCCTACGAGACCGACCTGCTCGAGTACCCGGACATCTTCGAGGGCTCGCACGTGATGGAGAACCTGGTCGCCGAGCTGATCGACGGCGCCCGGACCGAGATGGCCCGCGTGGCCGAGCTCGGTGGCGCAGTCCAGGCCGTTGACTACATGAAGTCGGCCCTGGTCGAGTCCCATCGCGAGCGCTGGCGGCGGATCGAGGCCGGCGAGCTGACGATGGTGGGCATGAACAGGTTCACCTCCACCGAGCCCTCGCCCCTGACGGCCGACGCCGACGGCGGGATCCTGGTCGTCGACAAGGAGATCGAGGCGGAGCGTCGCGTCGCTGTAGCGGCCTGGCGCGCCGAACGCGATCAGAGCGCCGCCGACGCGGCCCTGGCCGAACTCGAGCGCGTCGCCCGCGACGATGGCGAGAACATCATGCCCGCGACCATCGCCGCCGCTCGCGCGGGCGTCACCACCGGCGAGTGGTCCCAGGCGCTGCGCAGCGTGTTCGGCGAGTACCGCGCTCCCACCGGCGTCGGCGAGGCGGCGGCCGTGCCCAGTGAGGAAGTCGGCGAGATCCGCGACGAGGTCGAGCGTCTGAGCGAGGCGTTGGGCCGGCGGCTGAAGTTCCTGGTCGGCAAGCCGGGTCTCGACGGACACTCCAACGGCGCCGAACAGATCGCCGTCCGCGCCCGCGACGCCGGCATGGACGTCGTCTACGAGGGCATCCGCTTGACCCCCTCGCAGATCGCCAGCTCGGCGGCCCAGGAGGGGGTCCATGTGATCGGTCTCTCGATCCTGTCGGGCTCGCACGCCGAACTGATCCCCGCCGTGCTGCAGGCGCTGGCCGATGCCGGGATCGAGAACGTGCCCGTCGTGGTGGGCGGGATCATCCCCGACGCCGATGCGGCCGCCCTGCGCGAGGCCGGCGTGGCCGCCGTCTACACCCCCAAGGACTGGGATCTCAATCAGATGATGCGCGACATCATCGCCCTCGTTGGAGATCGTCACGGGGTCGACTCCGCCGCGCCGGCTTGAATCCGGCGTTGCCCGACGGACGCGGACTGGCAGGACGCCTCCGCGAGCATGACCTGGGCGCCGCCCCGGCTGTCCTGAACCTGGTCGAGAGCCGCAGCCCCGACGCCCGCGCCCAGACGCGCGAGCTGCTCAGCGCGCTATCCCCGTCCGAATTGGGTCAGGAGGCCGCCGGGCACATCGTCGGCGTCACCGGGCCGCCCGGGGTCGGCAAGTCCTCCCTGCTGTCCCGGCTGGTCGCCGACTGGCGCCGGCGCGAGCGCTCGGTCGCCGTACTCGC
>DASXHG010000011.1:0-2848 GCA_036488625.1 Solirubrobacteraceae bacterium
CGCCAGCCCCCGGCTGGCGTCGGTCGAGCCGGGCTTCCCGCGTGAGCTTCACCGGCGCGCCGCCGAGTGGCTCCGGTCGCGGGGCCTGGTCGCGGAGGCGCTCGAACACGCGGCGGCGGCGGGTGACCACGCCGTGGTCGCTGAGCTGCTGAGCGAGGATCACCTGGCCTTGATCCGCAACGGTCGCTCGGGCACGTTGCTGCGCTGGGCTCGGACGCTTCCGGACGAGTTGGTGAGCGAGAACCCCGATGTGGCGTTGGGAGCGGCGACGGCCGCGCTCCTCGTTGGTCGAATGACGCGCGAGCGTCGCCGGCTGTTGCGCCTCGCGAGTCAAGCGAAGGCGCATGCTCCGGAGCGATTCGGGCCCTACGAGGAGAGCATGATGGCAATGGTGCGCTGCGCCGGGATCGATGAAGGCGTCACCGAGGCCATCGTCGAGGGTCACCGGGCGGTTGAACTCGCCTTCGCCCGAGGAGGCGCGGACGAAACGATGGTCGCAGCGCTCGCGGCCCTGGCTCGCGCCCTGTATTTCGGCGGGAGCTTTGAGCAGGCGTGGAGCGCGGCATCGCGGGCGGTCGAGTACCCCGAGGCAGCCCGCCGGGCACCCGCCTACGCCCTGGCGCGCGCGACTCTCGCTGTCCTCGCGGCTGAGGGGGATCGCCTACACCCTGCCCGCACTCACGCCGTGGCGGCCCGAGCGGCGGTCGGTCGAATCGCGAGCAGCCGGAGCTGGCTGGGCGCGAACGCGGCCGAGGCGCTCGGCACGGTGCTGGCGGCCGAGGGGGACTTCGCCGGGGCTGAGCGCGAACTCTCGCACGCCGAGCGTTTCGTCGGCGACGACGTCGCGACGGTGCACCACGCGCGGCTGCTGCTGCGCCTCGCCGACGTCCGTTGTCGCCGCGGACGGGTCGACGAAGCCGAGGCGACCCTGGCAGCGGCTCGCGAGGAGCTCGCCGAGCTGGGGGACAGCGGGATCGTCGGATCCCTGGCGGCTGGGGCCGCCGATGCGATCCAGGAGGCCAGGCGGCAGGCCTCAAGCGGCGCGATCCTCGAACTTCCCAGTGACGCAGAGCTCGCGGTGCTGCGCCTTCTGACGACCGACCTATCGGCACGCGAGATCGGGGCGAAGCTGTTCCTCTCCCCCAACACCGTGCGGTCTCACACACGGTCCATCTATCGAAAGCTTCGCGTCGGGTCACGGGAGGATGCCGTCGCCGCCGCGCAGGCCGCTGGGCTGCTGAGAGAACGCGATCACCCAGGTGATCGGAGCGCCCTGGCCTGAACATTGGCTTGGATCTGCAAGCGTGGGATACATGGGGGCAGTTCGCACGTATCGCCTCGAAGTACAGGGCCACCTGGGCGATCTGGCGGGACGTTCGTTCCCGCGCATGCGGATCGTCTACGAGACCGGCAATACGGTCCTCCTCGGTCCAGTCCGAGACCAGGCCGAGCTCACGGGGATGCTGCAGCGCTTCTCGGACCTCGGAGTGGACCTCCTGAGTGTCACCGTGGTCGACGATCGGCCAGGTGAGTGACCGCCCGCGACCTGGCGGAGGCGTTCGCGTTCACCTGGGTGAACGAACGCGCCCAACCGCTCGGCGCCGCGTCGCGCCCATAGCCTGACCCCATGAGCTTCTACGAGGCCCAACTGCGGCTGACGTAAACACCACCAACACGGGGAGGTCTCTCTTGTCCACTTACACACAACCTGGCGCAACCAGAGCCGACACGGGCGCTGGATACGACACCTACGAGGCGGACCGCAGATCCGGCTGGCTCTCCTTCGCCGGCGTGCTGCTCATGGTCGTCGGAGTCGTGAACGTGATCGAGGGGATCGCGGCGATCGGCAACGCCCACTTCTTCGTTCACAACACCAACTACGTGTTCGGCAGCCTCAACACGTGGGGCTGGATTGTGCTCGTCATCGGCGCGATCCAGGCGACGGCCGGCTTGGGAGTATTCCTGGGCAACCAGGTGGCACGCTGGACCGGGGTCATCGTTCTGTCGTTCGGCGCGATTGCGCAGTTGCTGATGATGCCGGCCTATCCGTTCTGGGCGCTGGCGCTGTTCGCGACCGACATCGTCGCCGTGTACGGACTGATCGCCTACGGGCAGCAGCCGGAGTGACGCCGACGTACGCAGCGTTGCTGAGAGGACTTGATGCGAGGCGCCCGTGCGCGCCCGGGCGCGAGCGCGCAGACAGCCACCCAGGTGGCGCCTCGCATCACCGAGATAGGATGTCGCTCGGCGGTTGATGCTCGACTTTTTCTTCGATCAGATCCGGTCCGTCCTCGGCGGGGCCGAGCACGATGTAGTCGAGCCGCTGCGCGAGACCCGGGACATCGAAGCGAACATCCTCGGTGCCGTGCGCGCGATCGAGAACGCCACCGAGTCGGTCGAGCACCACGTCGCGGTGATCGAGACTCTGGCCACATCTGTCGATCCATTGCGGGCCTCGGTGGACCGTCTGACCGACACGATGCAAGAGCTCGTAGCGATGATGGCCCCGATGGCCGCGGCTGAGCACGAGATGCACCGGGTCGGACGCATGTTCGGACGCCACCGTCACTCAGAGCAGCCTGAGGAAGGGCACGACCAGCCGTAGCGGCTACGTAGCGGTCGGTTCGGCGCCAAGCTCCGCCTCGCCCCCTGCGCCGGGATGTCAGGAGCTACGGCCGCCAGCCCTGCGCAGCGCACGCCGGACCTGATCGTCGACCGCCGTGACACCGCCGACGTAGGCGGCGTGGGTCCCGAACGCGGTGGCGATCACGCTCAGCGGCCAGCGCCAGGGCGGGGGCGTGCGCCCGAGCAGCGGGAACATCGTCAGCGTGGCGGTCATCAGCGTGGC
>DASXHG010000038.1:0-3177 GCA_036488625.1 Solirubrobacteraceae bacterium
TGCCGCGCAACCGCCTCGCTCGCCGTCAGATCACCAAACTCAAGGTCTACGCCGGTCCGGACCATCCGCACGCCGCCCAGCAGCCGCAACCGATGGAGATCGCGTCGTGACCGAAGTCGACCCACCCGAGAACGAGCAGCCGACCGCCGAGGAGGTCCCCGCCGAGACGGCAGAGGAGACTCCCGCCGAGACGGCTGAGGAGACTCCGGCCGAGACGGCCGAGGAGACTCCCGCCGAGACGGCCGAGGAGACCCCGGCTGAACCGGCCGCGGCTCCCGTTCCCGCCGCTGAGGCGACGCCCGCCGCGGCCGCCGAGGAGACCCCGGGCGAGGAGGCCGCTCCCGAGGCTCCCGCCGAGGGCGAGAGCCAGGAGCTCCCTCCGCGTCAGCGCCCCGAGATCCCCGGTGCCGACCTGATCCCGGACCTCGTCTCCGAGACCTCCGAGTTCCTCGACGCGGAGGCTCGCGCCGCCGCCGAGGCCGACGCCGAACTGGCCGCGCTGGCCGGGGATGACGATTCCACCCAGGAGTCACAGCCGATCGCCGATGCGGCCATCGACCTGGGCGCGGGTGCTCGCTACACCTCGACGGGCAAGCGCAAGACCGCCGTGGCCCGCGTGATCCTCAAGCCCGGAAACGGGGCTTACACGATCAACGGCAAGACGCTGGACGCGTTCTTCCCCCGCGACACGCTCCAGCGGGTCATCCGCCAGCCACTGGAAACGGTCGGCTACGACTCCCGCATGGACGTCATCGCCCGGATGCACGGGGGCGGGGTGGCCGCTCAGGCCGGGGCTCTACGCCACGGCATCTCGCGGGCGCTGATCGACGCCGACCCGAACCTGCGCGGGGAGCTCAAGCGCCGAGGCTTCCTGACCCGCGATCCGCGCGTCAAGGAACGCAAGAAGGCCGGACTGAAAAAGGCGCGCAAGCGCCCGCAGTTCTCCAAGCGCTAAGCCGCACGTAGCTGCGGATGCCGCGCCACCTTTTTGGCACGGACGGTGTCCGTGGTCTTGCCGGTCAGTTTCTCAGCGCCGAACTGGCGCTGGCGCTCGCCCGCGCCGCCGTCGCCCACGGCGGTTACGAGCGCCCGCAGGTCCTGATCGTTCGCGACACGCGCGAGTCCGGGCCGATGCTCGAATCGGCGATGGCGGCGGGCGTGACCGCCGCCGGAGGCGACGCCCTGCTGGCGGGTGTGCTGCCGACACCAGCCGCGCCCCTCCTGGTCCGCCGCCACGGGCTACAGATGGCCGCCGTCATCTCGGCCTCGCACAACCCCTATGAGGACAACGGGATCAAGCTGTTCGCGGCCGACGGGTTCAAGCTCGACGACGACACCGAACACGAGATCGAGGCCGCGCTCGCCGCGCCCCCGGCCTCGGCGCAGCGAATCGGCTCCGTGGGCGTGCTCCACGGAGCGCTCGAGGATTATCTGCGCGAGCTCCACACCCGCTTCGAGCATCTGGATCTGTCCGGAGTGAAGGTGCTTCTCGACTGCGCCAACGGGGCCACCTATCGCGTCGCGCCGGAGATCTTCCGGCGCCTCGGGGCCGAGGTCGAGGTGGTTGCCGATGCGCCCGACGGACGCAACATCAACGCCGGCGTCGGCTCGACCCACCTGGAGACGGCCATCGAACGGATGGGGGAGGGCCAACACGATGTCGCCTTCGCCTTCGACGGTGACGGCGATCGCGTGCTGGCCATCGACCGCAACGGGGAGGTGGTCGACGGGGACGAGCTGATCGCGATGGCCGCCATCCACCTGCATCGCCATGACCGCCTTCGCGGCGGCGGCGTGGCCGTGACGGTGATGACCAACTTCGGCTTTCACACCGCGATGGAGCAGGCCGGGGTGCAGGTGGCGAGCACGGCCGTCGGAGACCGCTACATCCTCGACGAGCTCCGCCGGCGCGGCTGGGTGCTGGGGGGCGAGCAGTCTGGCCACATCATCGAGCTCGGGTTCGGCCCCTGCGGCGATGGGATCGCCAGCGCGTTGCTGACCCTCGAGGCCCTGGGCGATCGCGATCTCAGCCAGCGTGATGCGATGGAGAAGCTGCCTCAGCGGCTGGTCAACATCCGCGCCTCCGACCGGCAGGCGCTGACGGTGACGATGGAGTCCGAGGCGCTGCTGGAGGCCATCGAGGGCGAGCAGCAGACGCTCAGTGGCCGCGGCCGTGTCCTGGTCAGGGCGTCGGGCACCGAGCCGCTGATTCGCGTGATGGTCGAGGCTCCGAGCGCCGATGAGACCGAGGCCGTGTGCGGGCGCCTGGTCAGTACCGTGCAGAGCACGCTCGGCTCGAGTCTCGCCGTCTGACCCCGCGTCCAGGCCCCGTCCGCGGGGGGCGGAGGCAAACCGGGCCTGACGTAGAATCGTCTACTGATCCGAGGCTCAGCGGCCGATCGCCCCCGACGGCTCGAGCGGATAGGAGGCAGTCCGTATGTGTGGGATCGTCGGCTACGTAGGTCCGAAAACAGTGCGTCCGCTGCTCCTCGCGGGGCTCGAGAAGCTCGAATATCGCGGCTATGACAGCGCGGGCATCTCCGTCCTGGACGGGGACCGGATCGACGCCGTGCGGGCGGTCGGGAACCTGGGCGCGCTGCGCTCGGCCATGGCCGGCCGGGACGCCTCGGTGGCGGACTCGGGAAGTCTGGTCGCCACCGCCGAGGCCCCCCAGCCCCAGACCGGGATCGGTCACACCCGCTGGGCCACGCACGGACAGGTCACGGCCGAGAACGCCCATCCTCATTTCGACACCACCGACAGCGTCCACATCGTCGTCAACGGAATCGTCGAGAACTACATCGCCCTCAAGGCGCGTCTGGTCAAGGAGGGTGCCGTCTTCACCTCGGAGACCGACGCCGAGGTGATCGCCCACCTGGTCGCCCACCTCTACCAGGGCGACCTGGTCGAGGCTGTGCGGGCCGCCTATGCCGAGCTCCGCGGCCACTACGCGTTTGTGGCCATGACCGCTCACGAGCCCGGGGTGCTGGTCGGCGCCCGCCGTGAGTGTCCGCTGATCGTCGGCCGGGGGGAGGGCGAGCAGTTCATCGCCTCGGCCATCCCCGCCTTTCTGCGCCACACGCGACACGTCCAGTACATGGACGACGACGAGATCGTCGTTCTGCGTCCCGATGGCGCTGAGTTCTCCACTCCCGCCGGCGACCCGGTCGAGCACGA
>DASXHG010000104.1:0-1606 GCA_036488625.1 Solirubrobacteraceae bacterium
CCGAGCGTCGCTGTCGAGCACGACGTTGCCCGACTGAACGTAAGTGCGCACGTTCTCGTAGCCCGCCTCGCCGAGCAGCGCGCGGAGCTCGGCCATCGGCACGCGCCGATTGGGCCCGAGGTTGATACCCCGCAGAAGCACGACCCGCCGCATGGGCCGAGTCTAATTCGTTCCAAGCCTGGTCTTTTGGTGTGTCTACGGGTGTAATTCGGGCCCCCCGAGTGCGAAGATAAATGTGTGGATTTGGGGGAGCCCACGAACGCGGGGCTGCGGCCGATCGTCTCGGCGGTCGACCTAACGCGCCGTTACGGCGAGGGCGAAACGGCGGTCGCCGCCCTGCGCGACGTCTCGGTCGAGATCGACGCCGGACGCCTCACGGCCGTCATGGGCCCGTCGGGATCGGGGAAATCAACCCTGATGCACATCCTGGCCGGTCTGGACCGGCCAACCGAGGGGAGGGTCATCGTGCAGGGGCGCGACATCACCGCGCTCAACGACGACAAGCTCACCCAGCTGCGCCGCGACCACATCGGCTTCGTTTTTCAGTTCTTCAATCTTCTGCCCATGCTCACGGCCCGCGAGAACATCCTGCTGCCGCTGTCGATAGCGGGACGCGAGCCGGACGCCGAGTGGTTCGAGACGGTGATCGACGAGACCGGTCTGCGTGACCGGCTGAACCATCGTCCGTCTGAGCTGTCCGGCGGGCAGCAGCAGCGCGTAGCCATCGCCCGTGCCCTGCTCGGCCGTCCCGACGTCGTGTTTGCCGATGAGCCGACCGGCAACCTCGACTCCCGATCGGGGGATGAGGTCCTGTCGCTGTTGCGCCGCTCGGTCGACTCCGTGGGGCAGACGGTGGTGATGGTCACCCACGAGCCACGCGCGGCGGCGATCGCCGACCGGCTCCTGTTCCTCGACGACGGGCGGATCGTCAAGGACATCGGCGGCACGACTGAGGAGGAGATAGTCGACGCCATGAAGGAACTCGCCGGAGCCAGATAGTGCTCCGGGTGGCGCTCAAGGGGCTGGCCACCCGCCGTCTACGTGCAGCGCTGACGGCGCTGGCCATCGTCCTCGGCGTGGCCCTGGTGACGGGCACCTACGTGCTGACCGATTCGATCACCGGCGCTTTCAACTCGATCTTCCAAACCGTCTATCGCGGCACGGATGCCACCGTCAGCGGCCGCAGCGCCATCTCCTCGAGCGCGAGTACGGCCAGCGGCGGCTCGGTGCCCTCCTTCCAGGAATCCCTGCTGGCTCGCGTGCAGCGCCTTCCCGATGTGCGGGACGCGATCGGCGGCGTGTCCGGGACCCCGCAGCTGATCCAGCACGGCAAGGCCATTTCCTTCGGCGGCGCGCCGAACCTCGGCTTCAGTGTCGATCCGTCACAGCCCCGCTTCAATTCGCTGACGCTGGTCAGCGGTCACTGGCCGGGACCGGCTCAGGTCGTCGTCGACACCAACACGGCGTCCAAGAAGAACCTGCGTGCGGGCCAGGTGATCGGCGTGCAGGCGACCGGTCCGGTGCGGATGATGCGCATATCGGGTCTGGTCAAGCTCGGCAGCGCCAACGCGATCGGCGGCGCCACCCTGGCCGGCTTCCAGCTGCG
>DASXHG010000125.1:0-2149 GCA_036488625.1 Solirubrobacteraceae bacterium
GGCGTCTCGCTATCGGAGAAAAGCCACGGCTGGGGCAGCCACGTGATCGAATTCTTCGCCCTCGGCACGGCGATCGTGCGCTCCGACACCAGCGAGGGCATCGAGCCACCGGTGCCGGTCCTGGACCTCAACGACCGGTGAGCCCCTGGACCGGCAGATCGACATTGGAGATGGCCAGCAGTTCTCCCGCGACGCTGCCCGGCGGGGCTACGAGCTCAAACGGCGCGCGGCGCGCGCGCAGGGTGCTGGCGACCTCGAGCAACAGCATCACCCCCTGGCTGTCGATGTAGTCGACATCGGTCAGATCGATCACGACCCGCTCGGGCCCGAGCTCGGAGATCTGCGTCTGGATCTCGGCCTGTAGCGCGTGGGCATTGGAGAGGTCGACCTCGCCGCGCAGCGCAAGCCGCAGGCAATCGCCAACGCTGTCGACCTCTATCCGGGCCAGGGGGGCGACCACTACTCGTCGCTTTCAGGTATTGCCAGCTCGAAGCTGACCGTGGTCCCGGCATCGTCTGACTCTCGCTTGAGGCCGCTGGCCAGGCCCTGGATGACCTTCAAGCCGTGCCCGCGGCCCGGGGCACTGGCCGCCTCGCGCCAGCGGCCGTGGTCTCGGACTCGCACACGCATCAGGTCCCCGCCGTCGGCGTCGATCGAGAGATCGACGGCGCCGGCAACCCGGCCCAAATAGGCATGCTCGACGGCGTTGGTCAGCGCTTCCCCGACGGCAAGGAGGAGGCGGTGCCCGACCGCGGCCGGATCCTCGCGCCGCCGTAGCCAGGCGCGAATCGCCGCCCGTGTGGGGGCGAGCTGGTCGGGCTGGGCCGGGATGCGTCTGCGAAAGGCACTGAGCGTCACCGGGCTGAAGCGTAAACACATGATCACGGCGTCGTCGTCATTGGTGGAGACGGCCGCCAGCTGCGTGACCAGACGCTGGCAGAGATCCTCAACGGGAAGGTCCACTGCCGCTCGGGCGGCCGCTTCCAGGCGCGCCAGCCCCATCCCGATCGGCTCGCGGCGGCGCTCAACCAGTCCGTCCGAGTACAGGATGAGGAGATCGCCCGGGTTCAGCCGATCGAGCTCATCAGGACGGTCACAGGCGATCGCGACCGCGCCGACCGGCATCGAGCGCCCGCCCTCCAGCCATCGCGATGCGCCATCGGGTGAGACGACCAGCGCCGGCGGGTGTCCGGCGGACGAGTAGCTGAGCTCGCCCGTGCCGGGATCGAGAAAGCTGCAGGTGGCGGTAGCGAACTGGACGCCGTTGGCACCGGCGGAGAATTCGGCCAGGCGTGAGAGGAGCTCGCCCGGTCCCGCCGCCTGGGGAGCCAGCGCCGCGAGGGCGATCCGCATGCGCGACATGGAAGCCGCCGCGTCGAGGCCGTGGCCGACCACGTCTCCGACGGTCAACGCGAGGCGACCGTCGGGCAGCGGCAACGTGTCATACCAGTCGCCGCCCACGTACAGAAGGTCGCTGCCGGTCTGGTAACGGGCTGCGACCTGAACCGCGGGATGATCAAACAGCGCCTCCGGTAGGAGCGCCTGTTGGAGCCGTACGCCGATCGCGTGCTCCTCCTCACGGACCCGCGCATGAGCGAAAAGAATGCTCACCCGGTAGGCGATCTCCTCGGCCAGGGCGAACTCCTCGGACCCGTAGCGCCGACGCTCGGGGTCGCTGAGACCGAGCAGAAGGGCCCCGGCCTCGCCGCCGACGTCAATTGGCACGGCGATGTGTGAGCGAGGCCCGAGCTGCTCGAGCAGAGACAGAACGGCGCTCGAACCGGCTGCCAGCCGGCGGAGCATCTCGTCATCGACCTGTTCGATCAGGCGGGACTCACCGGCGGCCGCCCGGGCGACCGAGTTCACGCTCGCCATGATCCGATGCTCGTCACGCAGAGTCCGCAGGATTTCCCCTTTGTGCGGATCGCGATGAGCCAGAGCCAATACCGGCTCCAGGCGGCCGGGGATCTCGAGCAGGGCGTAATCGGCGACCCGGGGCACGAGCGTGGTGACCAGGCGTTCGGCCAGCGCCGGCAAACGGTCAATGGCCTCCAGATCACGCATCACCGAGGTCACGAGCTCAGAGCGCGCTCGCCCCCGGCGCGCTGTCTCGGCACTGTCGCGCAGCGTCTCCTCGGCTTGGTGGCGC
>DASXHG010000161.1:0-4832 GCA_036488625.1 Solirubrobacteraceae bacterium
AGCAGCTGCCGGCGCCGGCGGGGCGGAACGAGCAACCGTCCCGCGGCCGCCATCTGGCGGCTGGAGCGCTCGAGCAGGCTCTGGTCGGGCACCTTGGCCGCCTCGTCGGCGATGCCGCGCAGCCACGTCTGGAGGAACTCGAGCTGCACGAGACCGTAGTCCGGATCGCGGTCCTCGACGTCGTGCCCGAGGTCACTGAGCAGCGCTGCCGTCCGCTCCCAGGCGGCGCGCTCGTCGGCGGCAACGGGCGCGATCAGGCCCGTCGGCGGCTTGCGGGAAACGGCGATGCGAAGCCGGCTGGGGGCCGTGCGGGAAGCCTCGACATAGCTGCCGGTAAAGGGCGGAGCCGGCTCTGGTTCCTCGGGTCCGACACCGTGCATGACGTCGAGCATCAGGGCGCTGTCGGAAACGGTCCGGGCCAGGGCCCCGAGCACCGACAGGCCGAGCCAGCCGGGTGGCTCCGGAGCCGAGGGCACCCGCCCGCGGCTCGGCTTCATGCCGACCAGACCGTTGCTGGCCGCGGGAATGCGGATTGAGCCGCCGCCATCCGATCCCGTGGCCGCCGCCACCAGCCCGGCGGCGACGGCGGCGCCCGAGCCTCCGGACGATCCCCCCGTGGTGCGCTCGGTGTTCCAGGGGTTGCGGGTGATCCCGTTGGCCTCGGTGGCCGTCCAGGGGAAGATGAACAGCTCAGGCGTGGTGGTGATTCCGATCGGAATCGCGCCCGCCGCACGCAGGCGGCGCACGACCTCGGCGTCGTCGGTGGCCGGAGGCCCGTAGCTGCGCGCCCCGCGCGTGGCGACCTGGCCCGCGACGGCGAGGTCGTCCTTGATGGCGATCGGCACCCCGGCCAGCGGGCCGTCGTGGCCGGCGCGGTCATCGGCCTCCTGCAGCGCCGCCTCCGCGTTCACGGTCCGAAACGCGTTCAGCCGCGGGTTGAGCTCCTCGATCCGGTTCAGGTACAGCTCGACCAGCTCGCGGGGGCTGACCTCTTTAGAACGGACCTGCGCGGCCAGTACGGCCGGGCCGGCGAAGGCCAGGTCGGTATCGACGATCGTGCTCATTTCCTCTCCCCTCCCAGGGTTCATGTCCCAAGTGCCAGGACGAGCTCCCGGACGGCGCCAGGGTAACGGTAGGAGATGCCTCCGTGTCGACCTTCGAACAATTCGAGAGTGTGGTCGACGCCGAGCTTGTCGAGCTCGGCCGCGAAAGCGGTAGCGCCGAGATCCAGGAACCACTCGTCCGAGCGTCCAGCGTCGAGGTAGATGCGGCGCAGGCCGCGCAGGGCGTCGGCGTGGGCGGGCGCCATGCGGACCGGATCGAGGACGAGCCACTGCGCCCAGACGGTCTCGTTCAGGCGTCCGGTCTCGAGCTCGAATGGCAGCAGCGCCTCGCCGGGCCGCTCCGGGTCAGGTGAATACGCGCACGCGTAGCCGTAGAGCTCGAGCGGCTTGCCAAACCGACCGAAGTCGAAGTTCGGGCTCTCGGCCAGCCGCTCGTGAAAGACAGCGAACGAGCCATCGAAGTCATCGCGCAGCTGGCGCGCGACGGCGGGAAAGTCGGGCAGGTAGCAGCACTCGAACAGAGCGTCGCCGGCGTGGGAGGCGAGCGCCCCGAACACATCGGGCCGCAGCATGGGCAGCACCATGGCTCCGTAGCCGCCCGAGGATTTCCCCGAGATCCCGCGGTGCTCAGGCGCGGCCAGGGTCGGATAGCGCGCGTCGATGAACGGCACCACCTCGTCGCATAAGTAGTCCTGGTAGGGGCCGGTGCTGGTCGAGTTCAGGAACTGCGAGCCGCCGCGCGAGGTCCACGCGTCCACGAGCACGATCACCGCGTCGGGACACTCGCCGGCGGCGAACATCGCGTCCAGGCGCTCGATGAACGTGGGCTCAAACACCGAGCGCCCGAGCCAGGCGTCGAGCTGGCCGGTGAAGCCCTGGATCACATACACGGACGGGAGCTCTTCCCCGGGGTGGGGCTCCACGCCCGGCGGCCGGTAAACGTACAGCGGGCGCCGGGCTGGGTCACCGAGCGGATTGCCGGCCAGCAGCTCGGACTCCACGGTCAACCGATCGAGCGTCCCGGCCATCGGACGGTCCCACGGTGACCCGGGCGGCCCCTGGACTTCGCGCAAGCTCATGGCCCGCAAGCTACCCCACGCGCCGTGTCGGTGACGGCGGGCGCAGAGCTATAGTCCGGGCCCGGCCCCGCGTGAGGAAAGGGACATATCTCGACATGAGCGATCGAGTACAGACGCCAAGCAGTAATGGGGCCGGTTCTGACCTCGACGCGGTCGAGACCACCGAGTGGCTGGAGGCACTGGACGCCGTCGTCTCCAACGACGGTCCGGACCGCGCCCGGGAGTTGCTGACCCGTGTTGTCGAGCGCGCCCAGCATGCCGGCACGGGGACGATCGCCAGCCTCAATACGGCCTACATCAACACGATCCCGGCCGAGCGCGAGCCCGAGTTCCCCGGCGATCCGGTGCTCGAACGCAGGCTGCGGTCGATCGTGCGCTGGAACGCGATGGCGATGGTCATCCGCGCCAACCGCATCTCCTCAGAGCTCGGCGGACACATCGCCACGTTCCAGTCGCTGGCCACCCTCATGGAGGTCGGCTACAACCATTTCTGGCACGCGCCGAGCCCCGGGCAGCAGGATGCCAGCGGTGACCTTGTCTACTTCCAGGGCCACTCCTCGCCCAGCAACTACGCGCGGGCCTTCCTCGAGGGACGCCTCAGCGCGCAGCAGCTGGACAAGTTCCGCCAGGAGGTGAACGGCGGCGGCCTCGCGTCGTATCCGCATCCGTGGCTGATGCCGGATTTCTGGCAGTTCCCGACCGTCTCCCTGGGCCTCGGAGCGATCAACTCGATCTACCAGGCGCGCTTCATGAAGTACCTCAGCGCGCGCGGAATCACCGACACGTCCGGTCGCAAGGTCTGGACGTTTCTCGGCGACGGGGAGATGGACGAGCCCGAGTCGATGGGGGCGATCGGCCTCGCCGGCCGCGAGCACCTCGACAACCTGATCTGGGTGGTCAACTGCAACCTGCAGCGCCTCGATGGCCCGGTGCGCGGCAACGGCAAGATCATCCAGGAACTCGAGTCGGATTTTGTCGGCGCCGGCTGGAATGTGATCAAGGTGATCTGGGGCAGCCGCTGGGATCCGCTTCTGGCCGCCGACACCGACGGAGCCCTGGTCAAGGTGATGGAGGACTGCGTCGACGGTGACTACCAGACCTTCAAGTCACGCGACGGGGCCTACGTGCGCGAGCACTTCTTCGGCCGCGACCCGCGCCTGCTCGAACGGGTCAAGGACATGACCGACGATGAGATCTGGTTGCTCAACCGCGGCGGCCACGATCAGCAGAAGGTGTTCGCTGCCTACGATGCCGCGGTCAAGCACCACGACCAGCCGACGGTGATCCTGGCCAAGACGATCAAGGGCTACGGGATGGGTGTCTCGGGCGAGGGCCAGATGATCACCCACCAGGCCAAGAAGATGACCGACTCCGCCCTGCTCGCCTTCCGCGATCGATTCGAACTGCCGCTGACCGACGAGCAGGTCGGTGACGCCGAGTACTACAAGCCCCCCGACGATTCTCCGGAGATGGAATACCTGCGCGAGTGCCGGGCCAAGCTCGGCGGCGTGATGCCCGTGCGGCGTCGCCGCGCGGAGCCGCTCAAGGTCCCGCCGCTGTCGACCTTCAAGGGCCAGCTCGAGGGCACCGGGGAGCGCGAGATCTCGACGACGATGGCCTTCGTCCGGGTCCTAGCCGCGCTGTTGCGCGACAAGGGGATCGGCAAGCACGTCGTCCCCATCATTCCCGACGAGTCACGAACCTTCGGGATGGAGGGCCTGTTCCGGCAGGTCGGGATCTACTCGCCCGTCGGTCAGCTCTACCAACCCCAGGATTCCGAGCAGCTGATGTTCTACAAGGAGGATCAGCACGGCCAGATCCTCGAGGAGGGCATCACCGAGGCCGGCTCGATCTCATCCTTCATCGCCGCCGGCACGTCCTACAGCGCCCACGCGGTGCAGATGGTGCCGTTCTACATCTACTACTCGATGTTCGGCTATCAGCGCGTCGGTGACCTCGTCTGGGCAGCCGGGGACAGCCGGACGCGGGGCTTCATGCTCGGCGGCACCGCCGGGCGGACAACGCTCAACGGCGAAGGCCTGCAGCACGAGGACGGCCACAGCCACGTCCTGTTCTCGGTGGTGCCCAACGTGCGCGCCTACGACCCGGCGTTCGGCTACGAGGTCGCGGTGATCGTCCACGAGGGGCTGCGGCGCATGGTGTCCGAGCAGGAGGACGTCTTCTACTACGTGACGCTGATGAACGAGAACTACGTTCACCCCGCCATGCCCGACGGCGCGCAGGACGGAATCCTGCGCGGCATGTACCTGCTCTCCGAGGCCCCCAAGCGCTCACGCAAGCCGCGCGTGCAGCTGATGGGGTCGGGAACGATCCTCAACGAGGTGATCGCCGCCGGCGAGCTTCTGGAACAGGAGTTCGGCGTCGCCTCGGACGTGTGGAGCGTGACCTCGTTCACCGAGCTGCGGCGCGATGGGCTCGAGGTCGAGCGCTGGAACATGCTTCATCCGGACGCCAAGCCGCGCCAGTCATTTGTGAGCCAGATGCTCGACAGCCGTCGCGGACCCGTGGTCGCCTCCACGGACTACATCCGCGCCTTCGCCGACCAGATCCGCCAGTGGGTTCCACGCTCCTACCGCGTGCTGGGGACCGATGGGTACGGCCGCAGCGATTCCCGCCGCCAGCTGCGGCGGTTCTTCGAGGTCGACCGCCACTACGTTGCCGTGGCCGC